>JAIXRB010000145.1 GCA_027485405.1 Leptospiraceae bacterium
CGAGTAGACAAAGAAACGGGAAAAATCAAAGGCAAAATGAGCCTAGACCAATGGCAATCTGTTATAGATGTCAATTTAACAGGAGTCTTCCTGTCTGGGCGAGAAACAGCCGCCTATATGGCTGAACGAAAAAGTGGAGTCATTATACCTATTGCCTCGATTGCGATGCACGGGAATGCAGGTCAGTCCAATTACAGTGCCGCAAAAGCCGGAGTTGCTGGGCTTACTGTGACTTGGAGTAAAGAACTCGCTAAGTTTGGCATTCGAGTGGCTGGAATCGCACCGGGGTTTATTGGAACCGAGATGGTTCTAAAAGATATGAACCCCGAAGCGCTAGAAAAATGGAAATCAATGATTCCGATTGGAAGGCTTGGCGAACCTGACGAAATAGCAAGTACGGCACAATTTATCATCGAAAATGAGTTAATCACCGGTGTCGTCTTTGAGATTTCAGGTGGGGTGCGCATCTAACCCGATTTTTGGGAAAAAAAGAAGCTAACAAAAAAATTTAAGTAGTCAAAAAAACGGTAACCTAGCCTGAATTACTCAGGAGTAGTGTATGAAAGCAAAGGTGCCGTTTGACAGGAAGCAACTGGAGTCAACAGTGAAGGGAATCCAAGGGATTGCTCATCCAGTTCGTTTGATGATTCTTATTCTTTTGTCCAAAGAAGAAAAATCCGTAGGTCAAATCGTAGAAACGTTAGGAGTGAGCCAATCAGCCACCTCCCAACACCTAAGCAAAATGAAGAATAACGGAATTTTAAACTGCCGAAAGGAATCTAACCAGGTTTTCTATTTTCTGAAAAATTCCAAATTCAAAGATTTAGCCACGACAATTCAGTCCGTTTTTAAAAAATAATTACCGTTTTACAAACTTAGTCGTTTTCTCATTCAAAGAATTCATAGCCGTGGTTACTTCTTCATATGCCCTAGCCTGTTCTTTTAGGTTGAAAGCTATGGTCTCAATAACGTCTGATACGGATCGTGAAGCCTGAGAGACTTCTTTAAACTTTGCCGTTGTCTCTGTTACAATTCGAGATCCTTTCTCTACGAAATCTTGACCCTTCCTACTGAGTTTAATTGCTTCCTGGGCTGAAGTTTTAACTTCTTCTACAATACTTTGGATTTTTACTGTTGAATGCTTGGATTCATCGGCAAGTTTCCGAATCTCAGCCGCTACTACAGAAAAACCTTTTCCGAACTCACCCGCTCGTGCGGCTTCCACTGCCGCGTTCAATGCGAGCATATTGGTCTGATTGGCAAGTTCTGCCACAAGACTGATGATGCTTGAAATATGCGAGGTCTGTTCTCCTAAAACTTCAATTTTTTTGGTAACTTCACTGACGCTATCTTGGGCTTGGGCTTGGATTTCATTCATTTTGTCGCCCATGAGCTCTCCTTCTTCTGCAACACGAACTGTTTTCTGTGAGTTTACAGAACCGTTCTGTGCTTCTTCTGCTGTGTTTCGAGCCGAGTTTTCCAAAAGCCTCATCGTTGAAGTAGTTTGGTTGACTGCGGCAGACTGCTCAGCAATCAAATCTTCTAACTTTAGCATATTGTTGCGAAAGACCGTAGCGGCTTCAATGAGCATGCTAATCTCTAAATTGCTTTTAGACATAGAATCAAAAGAGACCGTCTTATCTCCCTTAGCTAGATTGCTGAGGACAGCAGTAACTTCTGTGATACGCCCAATCAAAGTAGTGGTTGAATAGCGGATTGAAAAAAGACCTATCGCCAACCCAAGCAGACAGATAAACGAATTGAAACCCAAAGAAATAAGTGAGCGTCGAATTAGGTTTTCTTGGGTGGGAATCAAAGTATTGGAAGCGAGTTTTACCAAGTTTTCTGGTGCGTCCAAAGCTTCAGAAGATGTTTTAAAATACGAGTCGAATGAAGTTGAAAAAACACCTTTTGCTACTTCCGTTTTCAGACGGTCTTTGTAGGTTGTGTATTTTCCAAAGTATTCATTGTTCATTCTCTGAATTTCTGTTTTGAGCTCGGGAGGGCAGTTCTCATTCATTGCCACTAAATCTAGTCTTCTTTTTGCAGAAAAAGCGCGAGCTTCTAGAGATTCCATACGACCGATGACTTCGGATGAAAATTCTTTTTGATTGAGAAAGGCAATCGCCAAGTAAGTTCGTTCACGACCACCGTATTCTCGAATCTCCCAAGCTAGACTTAGGATGGTTTCCAGAAGAAGAGTTTCAGAGTTTCGTTCTGCTTCGCCACGAAAAAGTAAAGTTCGTAGGGATTGCGCTTCTTCTACAATTTGAGGAAATGTTAAATGGAATTTTTCTACAAAGACTCTATCTCTATCAACGGCTGGAACAGAAAGATTTTTATCTACATCTGTCCTGATTCTTTCAAGTTTAGTTAAAATAGCCGTTAGCTCTTGTTTAGTCGCATTGTCATCTGAACTTGTCAAAACTTCTCGGATTTTGGGTGTACCCGAATTTCTCTGTTTTGTGATTAAGCTTCGAAAAGCATCTGGAACTGGATCTTTGAAGTTTAATGTAACTTGAGAAACTGACCGCTCTAAGGATAATTCAATGGTTCCTAATGCAAGGTTCCTTAAGGCAATGATATCATTCAAACCTTTCTTTTTTTCAAAAAAGCTGGCAAGAGATGAAAAAACTAGCATCAAGCCGAATAAGAGAATGATGGATAATAGAATACTAAAAAAGAGTAAAAATGAAGATTTTAAACTTTTCCCTTTTTCTGAATTAATTTGATTCATATATAACTTCCTCTTTTTTTAGTTTTGAAACATAATCGGCAACAGCGTCTTCCAACTCAGTAAATGGAGAACTGAAGCCAGATTTTTTTAATCTATTTGTCGTAGCACAAGTGTAATATTGATATTTTGAAATGAGAGCTTTTGGCATTTCTTTATATAAAATCTGTTCAGGCAATTCCAAAGCTTTAAAAAGTGCCTTTGCTAAGCGGTTCCAGCTTTCAGCCACACCTCTACCTACATTGATAAGGCCCGTAATCTCAGAAAAAAGCAAATATAGAGTGATTTTACTGGCATCTTTGACATACAAAAAATCTCTTTGCTGTTCTCCATCCGCATAATCTTCTCGATATGACTTAAAAAGCTCTAATCTTTTGGTTCTCAGGATTTCTTCATATCCTTTTAAAACGAGACTCCTCATATCAGCTTTATGAGCTTCTCCAAATCCAAAAACATTGAAGTATTTGAGGCCTAGGATTTTTTTAGAAAGACCTGTGCTTTCAGCGAAAAGATCGAAAAGATGCTTTGAATAACCATAAGCATTCAAAGGCTTTAGCTTTTGGATGGGATCTTCGTCGTTGTATCCAAAAGTTCCGTCTCCATAGGTTGCGGCACTGGAGGCATAAAGGAATCTTGCTCTCAAACCGATTGCAAATAAAGCTAAGGATTTTGTATAATTAAAATTATTACTCATAAGATAACTACTGTCTTTCTCTAAAGTCGAAGAACATGCACCCAAGTGAACTATATGAGTAAAACCTAGGAGTGAAGTTGGGTTAGACTCGATTCTCTTTAGAAGTTCGTCCTTTTCTAGGTAATCCTCAATGTCATTTTTCTGTAAGTTCTTCCATTTTTCAGAAGTTCCCAAATGGTCAACGACGGTAATCTTAGTGATTCCCATTTGATTCAAATCGGCAACCACTTGGCTTCCGATAAGCCCTGCCCCACCAGTGACAAGAACTTTAGGATCCTTCATGAATGTCTTCCTGTCGCCAATGCGTTGTATAATTCTTTGAATTTTTCATTGGGAACTCGTCCCGCTTCATCTTTTGAAAGATGAGGGTGGATTCTATCTACAAAGAACATATCGATGGTACCTTTGTTTTTTGCCGGGATTTTTCCACGACTTTGGCAAAGGAAGAATTCTTTAACGATTTCGTGTGTATCGCGTGAAATGTTGACCCTACCTACTTCACCGGAAGACTCCATCCGACTAGCAGTATTTACCGTATCACCCCACATATCGTATGCGAATTTCTTGTTTCCAATAACCCCCGCAACAACAGGCCCGGTATGAATTCCTATTCGCAATTCCCAGTAGGGAAGACCTTGGTCAATACGGATGGACTTGGTCATATCCATAAATTCTTTGATTTCAAGGGCGGCTCGAACAGCGTCTACTGGGTGGGAAAAATTTGGAATGGGGATTCCACCTGCCGCCATGTACGAATCACCAATCGTTTTTAACTTTTCTAGTTTGTACATTTCCATAATGGAATCAAACTGCGCAAAACAAAGGTCAAGCTGTTCTACCAATTCACGAGGGGTCATAAACTCAGCGGCATCGGTAAATCCTTTAAAATCAGTAAAAAGAACAGTTACATTTGAAAAAGATTCAGGTTCCACAAACCCTTGTGATTTTAAAGTGTCTGCAATTTTGATAGGCAAAATGTTTTTTAAAAGGCGTTCTGATTCGTCCAAACTTCTTTCTAATTGTTGAGCCTTTTGTCCAATTTCTATTTGAGCGGACATCAACTCTTTGTTCTGCTTTACAGTGTTTTCATAAATGGAAAGTAAAAGCTGAAGGATATGCATTTTACTGGCAGATATAGAATAATTCTTACCTGCATAGTTGATTTCAATGGGTTCTAAATCAATTTCGTCTTCCAAAGGGTTGTTCAGAAGAGACTCGATTCGATACATTAAAAATGTTTCTTCATAAGGCTTTGTCACATAACCATTTGCACCTACTTCAATACCTTTCATGATATCTTCAGGTTCAGAAAGCGAACTACAAATGATAACAGGGATTTTTTTCCATTCCAAATTGGCTTTTACATGTTTGCAAAATTCATAGCCATCCATAACAGGCATTTCTACATCGGAAATGATTAGATCGGGAGTAAACCTACCTAGGATATCTAGAGCCTCTTGCCCATTTTTACCCCATTCGATTTGAAAGCCCCTAGATGTAAGGAGTCGTCTCAAAACGATTCCTTGGATTGGGCTATCTTCGGCAAAAAGGATCTTCTTACTCATTATGATTTTGCTTTAACCAAGGCTAAAATTCTAGGACCAATGCTTTCTAAGCTCAGGACTTCCATGGAAGCACCCAATTCATAGGCTACGCGAGGCATTCCATAGACAATGGAAGAACTTTCATCTTGGGAAATCGTATAACTTCCTTTGTCTTTGATTTCTTTGAGCCCTCTTGCCCCATCATCTCCCATTCCGGTCATTACAACTGATAAACTTAAATCACCATACTCTTTTGCAACGGAATGAAACAAATAATCCACGGAAGGTCTATGCCCTCTGACTAATTCGTCCGTATTTAAATGGAAAACTCCGTTTCGAATACACAAATGATGGTCATCTTTGGGAAAATATGCGATTCCTGGGCTTGGCTTTTTGCCTTCTTCCGCAAACTGAACTTTAATTTTACAGTTGTGGGATAGCCATTCTACCAAACTTTCTGAAAATCCAGGGCTGATATGCTGAACACAAACGATCGGCAAAGGGAAATCGCCTGGAAGTGTTTCAAGAACTGCTTGAAACGCCTGAGGCCCTCCTGTTGAGGCTCCTATTGCCACAATTTGAAAGTTTTTTCTTACAAAACCAGGGCTCGGTAAGCTTGGTTCGGCTCTTACAGCCGTTCCTTGGTTAGAAGCCGAAGGCAACGACTCAACTGTGCTTGTGGAATTTTTTTGGGTTTTGCGAAATACAATCACGCCTTTTAGGACTTTAATCTTTCTGGATAATTCTTGGGCAATCAGATTGATGTCCCCACCAAATCTTGGTTTAGGTAGAACATCAATTGCTCCTAATTGCAATACTTTAAAAATGTTGCCTTCATCTTCTTTCTGGACTAAATCCGAAATGATCAAAATTGGTTTAGGCTTTTCAGCCATTGCTTTTTTTGTGAATTCAAATCCATCCATAACTGGCATATTTAAATCGCAGATTATCACGTCTGGATCTGTAGCCAGTAAAAGCTCAAAACCTTGCTTCCCGTCCGTTGCAGTTCCAACAATTTCTATGTCAGGCAAAGTGTTAATAGCTTTCTTATATGCCGCTTGGATCAAAGCGTTGTCTTCTATGATAATAATTCTAGTTTTCATACTACCCCAATTAGCAAACGTTCGACAGTTTGCAATAATATAGTCTGGTCAAATTTGGATTTAACCAAGTATTGATTTGCACCGGCGTCCTTTCCCTGTTTTATCTGCTCTTCAGATCCGAGACTTGTCAACATAACGATAGGAAGATTTTTATGAGTCATCATGGATCGGACTTCTTTCACAAGCGTTAATCCATCTTTTCTTGGCATTTCGAGATCAGTCAATAGCAAGGAAATTTCATTCTTTTGGATCTTCTCATAAGCGTCTTGTCCATCGGAGGCGGTTATTACTGAATATCCATTCTCTTCCAATATTCTTTGAATTTGAGCTCTAGTAATTAGGCTGTCTTCAGCAACCATAATTGGTTTTATTCTTTTATTATCTTGCAGTTCCTCTTTCCATTCCCGAACGATCAAACGACCTTTGATTTCAGAAAATAAGTCAGGTACTTGAATCATATAACATATCTCGCCGGATTCCAAAATAGTTGTTCCTGCTAGTTTTGGAACAGATTCCAAAATTCCACCAAATGGTTTTAAGAGAATTTCTTGCTTATCAACGATAGAATCAATGATGACTCCCACTTTTTCGCCATTGTGGCGTAAGATAATGCAAGATTCTTGCTTTTTAACTTTTACTGACCCTTGGTCTTCTTTTGGAAATCTAACTGGAAAATAGTCAGCTAGGTATAAAATTCGAATTGGTTCTTCACCCCAAGATATTACTGGTTTTCCTTCGACACTTGATATCTGATCTTTGCGAATAAAAAGACTTTGATCGACAAACTCTGTTGGAATTCCATACTTCCATCCTTCCAGCTGTATGATCAATACATGGTTTGTGCTAAAGTTTATAGGCAATCGAATGGTGAACTTTGTCCCAGATCCTAAAACTGTTTCAATCTCTATCGAACCTTTGAACTTATCTACAAAAGTTTTAACAACATCCATTCCGACTCCCCTGCCAGAAAGATTTGTGACTTCTGCTTTAGTTGAAAATCCTGGGTGAAAAATGATTTCTTTGATTTGGGTTTCGTTCATCTCATCAATTTCATGAGCTTGGTAAATTCCCTTTTGGATTGCCTTTTCTTTGATTTTCTTCAAGTCCAAGCCGCGTCCATCGTCTTCTATTTCTATGCAAACTGCATTGTTCACCATTTTTCCAGATATGGTAACCTTTGCTGGGTTGGGCTTTCCCAGAGAATCCCGTTCGTCTCTGGTTTCTATTCCATGGTCTAACGAATTTCGAACTAAGTGCATCAAAGGATCTTTCAATTCTTCAATGACTAGCTTGTCGGCGGTTACTTGACCACCTTCGAGTGTAAGGTAGACTTCTTTGTTTAATTCCCGACTAATGTCTCGAACCGTTCGCGGAAATATATCAAAAACAGAAGATAAAGGTAACAGTCGAACATTCTGAATTCCTTCTTCTATCTTTCCTGCTATCAAATCTAACTTTGCAGAATCTTGAATAGATTTTACTTTAAGATTAGCTAGTCTTTGCAGAATTCCATCCCATTTTCGCTTTTCATCTTTACCGAGGCTGGCGGCTCCTTTCCATATTTTAGTAAAATCTTCAACTAGGAGGTTTAGCTCCATGATTTCTCCAGCACGTTTCTGAATTCTGTTCTTGGTTACAGTCAATTCACCTGAATAACTGAGGAGTCCGTCCAGTTTTGCGGGATCAACGCGCATTGTATCAATTTTAAATTTTCCACCGGGCCCTGCCGTTGGTTTGGGTGTAGGCGCTGGAGAAGCCGTCGGCTGAGAGATAGTCTTTTTCTCTTCCGCTCTGGGTTGACTTTGGGGTAACGGTTTAGCAGGACTTGGGTTAGCTTGGGATGCAACTGGGGTTTCTTTAGGAGGGGAAGTTCCAGTTGGATTAGAACCTTGAACTTTAGCCGTAGTCTCTTTTGCACCTGGAGGAAGTGAAGTTCCATTTAATACATCGATAGTTTTTTTTAAATCTATGTGCGCCTTAGTTCCTGTGACAGCTTCATCTACAAGTAATCGCAATTGATCCAAAGCAAAATAGATACGATCGGCATCTTCGGGACGATATTCCGAATAACCTTTACTTGCCTTACCTAGTTGATCTTCTAAAACATGGGTAATGGATTCAATTTCTTTCAATCCTAAGAGCCCAGCCGCCCCCTTCATACTATGCGCTTCTCTGAAAATGGATTTCAAGAGATCCGGGTCTTTAGGGTTTTTCTCGAGCTCCAGAATTCCAGATTCAATCTTCTGGATATGCTCATTGCTATCTATCTGAAATAGTTCTCTGAACTCAGCGTCTTCAATCATTATAGTACTGAACTAGAGTTTCCGTCTACAAGACGTTTCATGGAAATCGTTGCTTCTCGCACCTGTTGAATTCCACTTTTTGTTTGAGACAAGCCCGTCGCAGTTTCCTGGGAACCTCGATTTAAGCTATTAACAGCTTGAACAACTTCATTGATAGCAATGGATTGCTGTTTTACATTGAGAGTGATTTGTTCGGTGCTCGTAAAAACGGTATTGATTGCGAGAAACACTCCTTCAAATGCCTGTACAACTTCACGGCCTAAATGCATAGATGTATGAACTTTTTTATTGCCTTCTTCTGTCGCCATAACCGTACTATCTGTAGCTTTTTTGATCTCTAACAAGATTTCTTGGATTTTTTCAGCACTGCGTTTGGATTCATCAGCTAGTTTACGAATTTCTCCAGCTACTACCGCGAATCCTTTTCCATATTCACCGGCTCTTGCCGCTTCCACAGCCGCATTGAGAGCCAACATATTTGTTTGATTTGCAATATCTGAAACCAGTCCAATGATATTTCCAATTTGGTTGTTTTTCTCGGAAAGTTTAAGGATTTGTTCGCTGATAACCGCTACTTTTGAACCAAGCTCTTCCATGGATCCGACCATTTCTCCAACTTTTTCGGATCCGTTTTTAGCTGTTTCTTGCGCTTCTCTGGATTTGTCAGAAACAGTAACAGATTGTTCGGCTGTATGCCTTGCACTAGATCCTAGCTCAGCCATCGTAGTACTAGTTTCGTTTACTGATGCTGATTGCATTTGAGCCGTTCGCTCTTGTTGTTCTATTGTAGCCGCTATTTCACGAGTAGAAGAGCTCAAAACAGTGATAGCACCCACTATAGGTTTGGTTAAGGTTCTTGTTAATAGGAAAGTCAGAAAGATAACTACTGAAGTAGTGATTAGAAAAATAAAGATAACATTTTGCTGAAGTTCTTGCAAAGGCTTCATTGCATAGTCTACTTCAAATTCGGATATAATTGCAAACTTCTGTCCAAAAACATTGAGTGGTCCATAAGAAATATAAACGTCTTCACCGTTGTAATTTGGTTCTTGTTTCATTCCGCTCTGTTCCGACAATGCTTCCCTAACTGCCGATGTATCATTCTTTTGCCTTAAAATGAAAGGTTTGTTAGGATACCTATGATCTGCAGTTCTAAATAGCGAATCCTGTCCGATTAGATAAACTGCACCATGGTCACCCAGAAACTCGTCTGTCATGCTGGAATTGATTTCATCGATGGGCATTTGAAGAGCAAGCACACCCACAATTCTGCCATTAGATACAATTGGAGCGGCTATAAATGAGGCAGGATCATCGTTTGATGGTGCATAGTTATCAAAATCTGCAAAATGAACTGTAGTCAAATCCCTCGTATCTCTAGTTTCACGAAACACTCGCCCAAGATTTGAATCGCGGTATTTACCGGAATTTAGGTTGGTAGCATAATCTAATTCTTTAAAAACAGAATAAACAATGTTTCCCTCTAAATCGATTAGGAAAAGATCATAAAAGTATTTATCTTTGATATATCTTCTAAAGAATGAATGGTATTTCTTATGTACGCGGGAATATTCGGAACCATCGTTTGGGTCAGATAATTCATCTTTCTTTCCGTTAGGATGCGGATTTTCAAAGATATACTTTTCCTGTAAGTATACAACTGGATTGATTTTAATCTTTCCATTTTTTAATTCTTCGAAGGAAGAGGCAAATTCAGAAAAAGAGAGCCGAACATCAGTAGATGCCGCCATGGCAAATATGTCTGTTTGCTTGGAATTGAAATAAGATAAAACTTGTCTTTTCTTTGTTTCTCGGATGCTATTCATTTGAACTTCTAGGCTTCGAATGATTGCTTCCCTTGCGAAGTAAAGAAAAGTAAAGGATAAAATGACCGCTACGAGTAAACTGATTCCAAAGGCAAAGAGTTGTAGCTGAACTTTGAGACCCAGATTCTGAATTGAAAACTTTGATGATTTTAATTTTTCCATTTTTACCCCAAGCTCTGCTTTACTCGATTAAAAAGAGAAGTTATATTGATTACATTAACATAACCTTCAGAATGTGCATAGGAGGCCTCGAGTAGAGTTCCGCCATCTGCCTTGCTTCCCAGTGGAGCGACTAATCTTTCTTCATTCTTTTTGTAAACGACATCTACTAACTCATCTACCAGAAGTCCAAATTGGTTATTGCTTTCTTTTAAAATGACCACTTTTCCAAATTGAAAGGGCTTTTTTCTATCTTGTCCCATCAACTCGGAAAGAGAAATAACTGGTAAAACATCACCCCTGAGATTCATACATCCTTGTAGAATTGCACCCATTCCAGGAACTGGGGTCAATTGACTTGGGTCAGAAAATTCGAGCACGTTTTCCAATGGAATTCCAAAGTTTTCTTCGCCCGATTTTACAATCGATATAGCATCCATTCCGCCTTGGTCTAAAGAAATCTCTGTTTTGCGATAGGAATTGAGTCTTCTTTTGAGTAATGCTTTCTGGTCTGCAGAGAATGTATTAAAACTTTTATCATACCATTCTAATTTCTTGGCATCTTCAAAGGTAAAAGATTCCACTTCCCAAGGTTTTTTTACTGTTTCTTGGGGGTAGAATTTGGATAAATCCAAAAGTGTGACAACTTCACCTTTGTAAACTCTCTCTTCCAAAATTCCTTTGTCATCGCCTAGTTGAGTATAGTACGATTCTTCCCAACTAACAACCTCTAAAACATCAGAAATGGGTATAGCAATGTTACCTTCGATTAGAATCAAGGAGTCTTCTATTGTGTAAGGCTCAGGTTGTTCTCCCCAGAATAGGCGAAGGTCTAAAATAAAAACGATTTCTCCGCGCAAAGGCACAGCGGCAAAGACACCTTTTCCCCCAGTAGAGGAAGAGGTTAAAGGCAAAAACCATAGAATTTCTTTGATAAGCCCCGCCCTTGTAGCGTATTTCTTATCTCTAATTCTGAACAAAATCCATTCTGATTCTTTTGCCATTTTAAAGGTCGTGGCAGAGGAACTCATCCCAAGCCGTAGACCATTCTCCCCTATCTTTTAGAGTTTCGGAGAGCGTAAGGTCATTCTTGAAAAGACTCTGAGCTTGCGCCTGGGATTTTCTGGCTTTTTCGCGATTTCCTGTTTCCCAATAGTAACTCGCCAATTCATAGTAAGCCTCAATTGCAGTTGGATCTAAATAGATGGCTTCTTCGTACAACCGAACCATGGACTCAAATTCGCCTGCCCATTTTTTTTCTCTAGCCTGGATCAATGGCGATCCTTCGTTTTCTTTCTTTTTAGGAACTTGGTTTTTAGGTAAAGGAGCAGATTTTGGAAAATTAGTTTGAGGAGGAACAATGGAAGGTTGTTTCGACTTTTGAACTGGTTCTTTTATTACTGTCGCATCTATGTTAGTCGAGTTGACATAATAACTAGTTTTGTTTGCGACAGCATGCAAAGTTAAATTCCGAGGTAGTGGTCCCGTATATTCAGAATGCCCAAGAATAAGAATTCCATTTGGCTCTAAGGCATTTGCGAGGTTCTGAACGATTTTTGACTTGGAATCCGAATCCAAGTAGATCAATACATTTCGACAAACAATCAAATCAAACGACTGCAATATAGGATTCAACAGATTGCCGAGGCGAAACTGCACACGGTCTTTGATTTGTGATTGGATTTGAACCTCCCCGTTAGATTGGATCAAATAGTTTTCAAACAAAGGTGGAAGTCCTGCGCGAACTGAATATTGAGTGTATATACCTTTCTTTGCAAAGTCTATTGAGGATTCTTGCAAATCAGTTCCAAGCACTGAAAAATTAAAGTCTGCATAATGGGTCTTCTTGAAAATCTCCGTCAAAATGGCTAAGGTATATACTTCTTCCCCTTTGCTACAACCCGCACTCCAGATGGAGAGGTTTTTTTTAGCTTTTCTTTTCCAATAGTCTGGGAGGATATTTTCGAAAACAGCTGTAAGCTGGTTTGGATCGCGAAAAAAATACGTTTCAGAAATGTTTAAAATTTCATAGATTCGTTTCCAAACTAAATCTGTAGAATCTTGCGTGAGGACAATGTTCTCAATCTCGTTTTTTCTTAAATTTGTAAGGATGAGTGGCCATTTTTCATCCTGATGGATCATAATCCCTGTTCGGTTTAGTAAAATTTTCTGAAAACCTGTAAATAAGCTAAGCTCGTCCAATTTTTTCAAAGCCTATCTATGATTTTTCCGAATTTTTCATCCACAGCCTTAACTACTTTTGGATCTGGTTCCAGAACTTTCGGCATCCATGGTTTCATTCTGGCATCAAAAACCAGCGGAACTCCATAGACAACTCTATGTTGCTTGAGATTTGCTTTGGAATAGATATCGCGAGCTGGCTCGATCCGAGTGAACACGGTCCAAATAAAATCATGATCCGAACGAATGCAATCATCGGCATCATCCACGAGAAATACAAAACGAAAGCCAGCCAGTGCCGACTCTTCTAAAAGCTGCGAAGCTAGATTTTGATCAGATGAGAATGGAACTCCCGAAACAACGAGAACACCTGGAATGTAGACCAAACCTGTTTTTAGCCCAGGTGCTTGGAACTTTCCATTGAAGTTTCCGGGCAAGTCGGTAAATCGAGGCTCGCCCACTCCCATTAACAAAAGCTTACTGCCCTTGTTGACAGTTCCCGAAGTATAGTCTAGGGTATCTTGGCTGATATTATGGAAAATATGAACATCCGTTTCAATTTGGCACCGTGCCACAATGGTTTGGAAGGTTTCTTTAAAGTTTTTTAAGTTTACCAATTCATTTGTAATCAATAGACATTTGGTGAGAGAAAGCTGTCCTTCTCCCAAAATGCGTAAAGCCCCAACGAATGCTTCTTTGTAATACCGTTCTTTGACAATTGCAGATGCCAAAGAATGAACACCCGACTCCTCGTATGCCCACACATTGATTACCTGCGGCATCACCAAAGGAAAGATAGGAGAAAGCAAATCTTGCAAAAATTCAGCTATATAGTGGTCTTCCTGAGGTGGACGTCCTACAACAGTTGCCGCCCAAATGGCATCTTTTCTATAGTGGACTGAGCTAACATCCAAGTAAGGATATTCATGAGCCAAAGAATAGTAGCCGTAATGATCACCAAACGGACCTTCTAGTCTTCGCAGTTTTGGAGGTATATTTCCGATCAATACGAAATCTGCATCAGAAACAATAGGATAAGGAGAAACAGAAGAATCTCTTGTGATTCGTAATTTTTCCCCCATCAAAAAGGATGCAAAGACCAGTTCAGGAATTTCTTCCGGTAAGGGTGCCACTGCCGCAATCGTTAAAGCTGGAGGTCCTCCGACGTAAACATGGGCCGGGAGACTGTTTCCATGTTTTTCAGCTTCATAGTAATGAAACCCTCCACCTCGATGAATTTGGATATGCATACCCACCGTTTTTTCATCATAGAGTTGCACCCGATACATGCCCAGATTACCACTGTGATGTTCTGGATGTTCGGTATAGACCAGAGGTAAAGTCACGAACGGCCCACCGTCTTCTTGCCAAGAGACGAATTGAGGAAGGTCCTTAACCGTGATTTTTCTTTGCTCTTTCCAAAGAACAGGGGCTTTGCGGGTTTTTTTCATTCCTACCAAAAATGGTAAAAGGGCTAGATCCTTTTCTCTCCAGAGTCTCTCTAATTTTGGAGGAAGGATTTCCTTGGCGAGTTTAGCCAACCTTTGGATTGCTTGCACTGGTTTTTCTCCGAAAGCAAGGTGGATTCGCTTCTCTGATCCATAGAGGTTTGTTGCAACAGGGAAGCTTGTCCCTTTCACCTTGGGGAACAATAGCGCCGGACCCTTTTTTTGCACCACACGACGCTGGATTTCCGCTAATTCCAGATACGGATCCACCTCTTCGGGAAAAACAAAGCACTCTCCTTCTTTTTGGAGGCGTTGGACGAATTCTTGAGTAGATTTTAGTGCTGGCATAAAAAAGGATTTGATTGGATCAAACCGAAACTTAGACTCTAGTTTCTAGCTTTTCAATACGTTCATGGCAGAAACAAAAAACACAACCCCAATTACCGATTTCAAACGAATTGCCGTCTGCGGAGGAACTCTGGGACGAGAGAGAAGGTCCTATGTGAGAGGTCAGATTGTTGATATAGGGATTCCCGATTTTATGAAAGCGGAAGGCCTTTGGGATTTGGTAACAGGGCTTTTTTCTGGCGAAGAGCAAAAGATAACACCGTTCATTGACTTTTATTTAGCACCGGTCAGAAAGCCCATTCTTCGAATTGAAGTCTACACGGGAGACCAAAAGAAAATCTATACTTCAGGTAAAATCAAAGCGGACGACGACGGATTCTTTTCTTGCGAGATCCGAGACAAGCTACCTACAGGAAATCACAAATTCCATGTTATTCTAGAAGGTCTAGACTCATTTCGGCAATACTCCAAAGACCTGGCCCATCTCAATTCAAGACAAGATTCTATACTCGGTAAAACCACACTTGTGGGAATTGGAAATCTAAGAATTTTACCCGAATCATACGCTGGTAAGATTGTTACCTCAGACATTGACCTCACTTATCTAGCGACAGACATCCATAGTAACAAAGGAAAGATTTCCACTCTCTTTGAAAATCCAAGCCAAAAAAGAGCACTTCCCGGAATGCCCGAATTGTATAGGCAACTTCGCAAAGGTTTGGACAACGCTCCCCTTGCCTTTATCTCCGCTTCGCCCCATTTCTTTCGACGCACTATGCTTGCTACCATTGCAAACCACAACATCGAAATTGAATCACTCCACTTAAAATACTTAGAAGGCACAATCAAAGGAGTTGTAGACAAAGTTGTTGGCACCGTATTTAACCCTGTTCAATTCCTAGAAACAGGCATTAGACCTGCTTGGTCGAGAGCCAAGAAATTCTTTGGAGCTTCGATCCAAAGCTTGTTTGACCAAATGTCTTACAAATTGTCAATCTTGCTATATGATAGAGTTTATCTTCCCACAGAGGGCCAAGAAATCCTACTCGGTGACAATACAGAATCTGATTTTATGATTTTTACTCTTTACCAAGCTATCTGCTCTGGAATGATAGAGGGGGACGCCTTAGAAAATTATCTTTATTCTTTGAACTTCCTAGGCCGAGACGCAATCACTCGTGATGCGGCGAAAAGAATACGAAAGTTAGCCGAGGAAAACATAAGAATCCACGGCAAAAAGAATCCCGTCTGTTTGGCTTTGATCAACCGAACAGAAAAAGGACCAAATGATAGGGAAATGAAGGAATTGGTTAGAAAAGCTCTGCCCGAGAAAATTTGGGAGAACTTGCTTGCGAGTGGTGGTGGGTTTTACGGGACGGAAGGGGCTTTGGGGATGGGAGTGATTTTAAAACACTATGGTTTTATAGAGCTAATTCAGCTTTTCGATATCGCAAAGGAAATGGTTGGAAATGCGTTAGACGGAAAAGTTATAGATGACCAATTTTTATTGGGTCAATTGGCAACACTTTCGGTTCCTGATTTTGCGGATGTAGACCGAAAGGAATTCGCAGACTTATTGCAAAGAGCATTTGGAAAAGGCGAGATTTGATTTCAAGAGAATGAGGGGTGTGGCAAGTAAGTCTTTGTTCGTTTTATTTTCATCATTATTATTTCTTTGGCTTTTACAAGCAGTCGTACAAGTAGAGTTTTTTTATATTTCAGATTCCCTCTTAAAGATCATCCAAGCGGAGAGCCTTAGGCTAAGTGGATTTGCATCGGAGAGCATCACTTACCCCGCCATGGACATAGATCCGCACGGCGAAGCTTTTTCACACCCCAAAGGATATGCAAAAAAGTTTGGCGATTTGATGTTAGGTACCTACCCTATCGCCTTTTCGTTTTTCGTCGGTTTATTGCGTAGTTTTGGGATTTCTTTTGAGTCTTTAGTTTGGATTTGTGCCAATTTTTTTATGTGGGCCATTTTCATTTGGTCAAGAGAGTTGCGGTTTACCATTGGAGAGTTTCGCTGGTTGTTTTTTTTCTCCTTGTTACTTTGTTTAGGGCTTGATTGCAGTGAGTATGGAATTTTTTTCTTTTTACAAACACTGGGATTTCTCGCTTTCTTACGGTTTTGGAAACTTCAATCCCTTTTCTACTTATTTTGGTTTGGTTTCTTTACTTCCCTTTCGACCTGGTTTCGGTTAGAAAGTGTTTTTTTAGGTCTAGCTTGTGCTGGTTCCTATTTGGCATATCCACGGAAACCCCACCAAAGTCTGATCTCTATTGCAAAACAGACTGGTGTTCTGCTCCTGGCCACCTTACCACTCCTGTTTTTTTTCCTTCGGAACCAAAGGGTCTATGGAAGTTCTTTGGGCCCTCGTGTCTTATTCTCTTACATTGGAAGCGAATATTCCTTATTCGAGATCGGAAAACGGATGCTGTCTACGACTCTTTTTTATTTTAGCGGAAGCCCAAAAATTGGATTCTTTTTATCCTCTGCCCCTTTGCTTTTGCTTTTGTTTGTGAGTTTGTCTTTATGGAAACAGAGAAAGGCATCAAAATACACAAAATTACTTTTGTCTATTGCCATGTTAAACTTGTTGCTTGTGAATCTGACATCTCCCAATGACGGAATTACGATTCATGGTAGGTATCATATTCTTTCGTTATTGCCCATCGTATCTCTTATTTCTTCGAGTCGAGTTAGAAACGAATATTTGACTTATAGAAAGACGCGCTTCAGCCTGATTGCTATTGGCGTAGTTTTAAATCTGTTTGCCTTTCTTGTTTTTGTCCAAGCTTCTAAACAGGTTCGGTTGACTCAAGAGTTCTACCGAAAGCATCCATCTGATTTGATCTTATTTGACCATGATTTCTTTTGCCAAGAAGCGGGGCTTTTGCATTTAAAATCAAGAATCCTTTGCATTCACGAGGCCACTAATATTGAACGATTGCTAAACGGGATCCTAGAAAGCGAATCAGTAAACTCCATCAGCTATTTTTCTATGAATCCCAAGAATCGAAACCTGGGAATGGACCAAATGACTTTAGAAGAAAAGAGAAATATAACGAAGAGACTTTCCGAGAAATTTTTATCAGAAAGCCCTAGTGTAGAATGGAAGGACTTGCAGGTACAACGTTGGAATCGGTTTTGAAACTGAGTAACGTGCC
>JAIXRB010000035.1 GCA_027485405.1 Leptospiraceae bacterium
CGGTTGTGGTCCTAAGCTCATAAAAATCCTGGGGTTTCCCAGGATTTTTATGAGCTTCCCATAATTTATATTATGTCGTATTAGATTCGAGGATGGGGTGTAAGGAAAGGTATATCGGTCTTTTCCCAGTTGGCAAACCGAAGACAAATTTGAGTCTGTCTCATGGCAAAGTATTCTAAGTTCTTCTATTTATTTGGGTTTCTGATGATGCCTATTTTCATCATCCTCTTGGTTTTTGGCTACGTGAAGCTGAACCAAATGGCTGGGGAGCAAATCTATTGGGGACATACCCGATCGTTCGCTTTTTCTCAGGCAAGTCGCGAAGGGAAACTGATTTTACTGTCCTTCACAAAATCCAGATGTGACGCGCTTTATGGAAAATACTGTGGAGAAGGTAAGTTAGACTTGGGAGATTTTGTTCTATTGAACCTCACCCCGAGTGACCAGGACTTTGCAGATATGTTACTAGATGACCGATTTTCGGCATTGAAATCAAACAACTTCCCAATGTATTATCTATTGAACACAAATGGGGAAATTCGGTTTTCGGGATCGGACTTCCCAACTCCCGAGGATTTAATTAAGCTTGGGAAAGAGTGAATTAACTCAGGGTTTGGTGAAACTATAATCCCCATTCCCTATATTTAGGTATTTCTTGATTTTCTCCAAATTTCAAAGACTGAGCCGAAAAGAACTATCCCTCCCCCTAACCAGATTTGATCAGGGGGTTTTTCTCCAAGAAAGAACCAAGCTGAGAAAATTCCATAAAAAGGAGAAACCATGGAGAAAAGTCCTGCATTCGTAACCGAGATTTCTTTAAAGCTTTTGATCCAAAGAGTATGGGCAATAGCCGTGAAGAGCCCAGCCAAAATTAACTGGTAAAAGAGATAGACAGGAACAGTGACCATTTCCCACAAACCTTCAGAAAATGGGAAAAGCAACAAAGATGTAGCCAGAAGTTGAACCCAAAGTATGTGAGCACTTGAATAGTGCGTTTGCATTTCTTTGGTCAAAATGTTACGAATTGAGTATAGAATCGCGGAAACCAGTCCCCAAAAAACCCCAACAGCAATTGAATTTTCCCAAGAGAATTCAGGCGTTAAAACAAAGAGACCAAACAAAGAAAACAGTGTTAAGAGCACTGAAATAAAATCAGGTTTATGTCCACCATACAAGGGTTCTAAGATGGATGAAAAAACTGGATACGTAAAAAGTGCCAACATCCCAATGGCGATAGTTGATACTTGAAGAGCATGGAAGTAAGTGACCCAATGTATGGCAAAAATAATGCCAATACCGAAAATCTTAAAGAAATCATACCTTTGCTTGATCGACAGGTCTTTTCCACGTAGTTTTAAAAAAACACCTAGTAATAAAACAGAGAAGAATGCTCTTCCAAAAATAATTGTGATTGGGGAAAAGGGAAGTAACTTTGCAAAGAGTGTTACGTTCCCCATGATAAGAACAGAAAGGTTTAACTGGGCAAGGCTAGCCCAGGAAACCGTGTTGCCATGCCGGCTCATCTTTTGAAAATTAGGTTTCTAGTCCTAAAAATTTAGAAATGGACTTTCTATCTTTTTCTAAGCTATGCTTGTGGATCTCTTCGATCGCCTTTTCAACAATTGGAGAGACAAACAGCAAACCAGACTTAACTTCTACTTCGTAAGACCGGGATGACTCCGTTTCTGAAACAGCAGAGTAGACACTTTCCCCTTTTATAAAGAAAACACTGTCTTTTCCGGGGGGAGAAATTTTAAATGAATGTTTGTTTGTTTTTGTATTGAAGGTAGATTCTTCAATGAGAGCGGCATCAGAGAGAGCGGCGGAAAGAACAGCCGGCATCGACCCTTCTAAGCTCATTTTTCTCTTTTGAGTGATGATATCACCTTCTATCTTTTCTTCCAGTAAAGTAACGTTCTTTAGATCTGGGAACTTATCTAAGTGTTTGTAGCGGTCTTCTCTTGCTTGGAGCAGAGAAGCGAGTGGAACTGCAAATGAATGTGTAACAGAGTATTTCACGTGTTTATTTAGCCTTTTTCTTAGCGGGGGATTTTTTTGGAGAAGATTTAGAACTCGTTTTTTTGCTAGGAGCCTTACTTTTTGGTGCTGAGGATTTTGAATGAGCATTTACTTCGGCAAGCAAGCTTTCATCTTCCCAAAAGAAAACTTGGTCGGTTGTAACTGCTTGTTCCATCGCCATAGCCTGGGCTTCTATTAACGAAGTATTGGAATCATTGAAATGGGAAAGTTTTTGAAATAAGAGATTTATTTTAGGATCACTGAATTTGTTTCGGATCTTGTTGTAGAAATTGCGAGCATCCTCCCCTTCTCTAATTGCCAATTCGAGAGCCTTTTTCTCATTCGTTCCAATCTCGACTGCTTTGTTTCTATCCAACTTATCCATCATTTTTTGAATCGTGGAGGAATGAAATTTTTCGATAGCGTTCAACTGCTTGAGGTTAGGTAGTTCTTTTCCTTCAGCCTGCTTGTAAATATCTTGAATGAATTTAATGTTAGCGTCTCCGTCTAATGCCATTTGGTGAAACAGGTCTTTAACCTGGCCTGGCTTTAGCGAATCAACTGCCTTTTCGAAAAAATGAAATCTTTTCTTTTCGTGGTCAATTGCCGCCGCTATGGCTTCTAAGAAGGTGGTTTTTTTTAAGGATTTCATTGATCAATTCGCTCCCAATGGGTCTTGAGACTAGAGTTCACTCTTTCTTTTTCAAGTCTTTTTCAATTGCGTTTCAGAGAATTCGGTTTCAAAGCCCAAGAAGAGTAAAAACTGAGCTAAGTAATAAGTTCCCATGATAGCAAAAGAAGCTATTTTTCGATCTAAATCCGGATTCAAAAACATGGAGTAGGCTATCAAAGAATCAGAAGAGATAAACACTAAGGCTCCCCAGAGAAACAATCCTCCCTTCCCGTAAATGACCCAAGATTTCCATCCCATAAAACAAATTGCTAACGTATAGATGGCGACAGGGATCTTGAGACTGCCCAGCACAGGGTAGAGAATGGAAAGAAAAGCCACCCCAAATAAGAAAAACGGAAGAGACTTTGCCCAATGGACTTCCCTTTTCAATCCAAAGGCAATTCCATAGCAAACTTGAGCAATTAGGAAAGAACCAAGACCCGGAACAAAATACTTGGGATCGGGCAAAGCCAAAAAGAAATCACCCAAGAAAGAAAATCCAATGGCAAAACCCCCCAAACGAAAGAAAAGATCTGAGAATTTAGTCAATTTCCAGAGCCCAAACAAAAGGATTAAAATAGGAAGGACTTTCGAAACTAAATAAAAAGGTTCTTCTTTGGAACTGGTTCCAATCATGAAAAAGTGAACAATGGAAAGAGATAGGTATAAAAGCCCAGTTTTCATTTGATTTCCTACTTTACAGACCAAGAAAGGTCGATGATTCTATAAGGAGCAACAGACCTGATTATGAACCTAAAAACTAAGTTGTCCACTACTTTCATTCTCCTTACCTTTTTTCTTTTTTTAAACCCAACTTACGTTTCCGCTCGGGAACTTCCTTCTGGAGGGGAAATGTTACTGGACATGGCGATTGCTCGTCCAATGGGATTGGCAAGCTTTGCTCTTGGTCTCGGGGTTTTTGTTGCGGCAAGTCCCTTCACTTTGGCGTCGGGAACCTTTAAATCTTCCGCAAAGCGTTTAGTGGTTTATCCTGCAAAGTTTACTTTTGTAAGAGGTTTGGGCGATTTCCCCGGTTATATGGAAGAATACGAAGTGGTCGAGGAATAACTTGGAAAAGCTTTTTTCAGAATTTGCGCCTGTTTCGCCCTCAGAATGGAAATTAGCAATTGAAAAAGACCTGAAAGGCATTCCTTTTGAGAAAGTTAAGTGGAAGACCGAAGACGGATTTCTACTCGAACCTTTTTATACTGAATTTGTAAACAGAGAAACCCCTTTATTTCGCAAAGAGAGACATTGGAGTATTACAGAAGTTATTTCAAAGAAAGGTAGTATTGATTCATTGCAACCATCAATTAAAGAAGCGCTTGATTCAGGAGCAGATTCAGTCCAACTTCATTCTTATTCGCTTGGTGGAGCAAAGTCTGGAATCGAAATCGAATCTGGACAAGAGTTAGAACGATTTGTGAAAGGGGTTCCTCTCAAAAGCGGACAACTTTTCCTTAGTTTAGGAACCAGAGCACCAAGCCTTTTTGCTCAAAGTCCAAGTGTGTTTTCAAATGAGAAGTTTTTCACTGACTATGATCCCTTTGGAACCGCACTACTTTGTGGAGAAATCTCGGAAGACTCTTTGCAAGATTGGAAACAATACCTTACCAGCCTAGCAAACGGCAAACATATAGCCATTCACTCTGCCTACCTTAGAGAGGCAGGGGCAACAGTATTAGAAGAACTTTCATATTCAATTGCTTGGTTTGCGGAGTATCTCACTATCTTGCTAGAAAAGGGAGTTTCCCTGGAACAGAGCGTGCGTTCGATTTGGTTCTGGACGGGAACAGGCACAGATTATTTCCAAGAAATAGCAAAACTAAGGGCACTTCGGCTTTTGGTTTCTCAAGTTATCGAAGCTTTTGGCGAAAAAGAGCCAAAGAGCATCTTTGTTCACAGCTCTAATTTGTCTTTTCAACAAACAATTTTTGACCCCCATGTCAATTTGCTTAGAAACACGAGTGCCGCCATGTCAGCTGTACTAGGTGGTGCTGACTCAGTTTCTGTTCTGCCTTTTGAATCCAACCATAGTAAGAAAGATCCAAATGCCGATAGAATCGCAAGAAATACGCAACTGCTTTTAAAGAACGAATCTTATTTTGACAAAGTTTTGGATCCAAGCTTAGGATCATACTATATTGAAAACCTAACGAATACCTTGGCAGAAAAGGCTTGGACTGAATTCCAATCGCTCGAATCCAAGGGTGGATTCTTAAAGGCAATGGAAACTGGTGAGATCCAAAAAAGAATCCAAGCTTCAGGGAAACATAAGTTAGAACAAGTTAGTTCAAAGAAAACTATCCTTTTGGGAACAAATCAATACCCTTTGGCAAAAGAACATGTTTCTGGGCTTGATAAGATAATCGCTGACGACAAAAATCGAAAGGAGTTTTCCAAGCAAACTACTTTCGAAAGGATCTTACCCATTCGAGCCTCCGAAGAGTTTGATGCCATTCGTTTGCTTGTTGAAACCTCGTTTTCAAAAACTGGAAAACTGCCAAAAGTTTGCTTATTACCGATCGGAGATGCAGTCATGCGAAAGGCAAGAGCTTCGTTTAGCAGTAATCTGCTGTCTTGCATGGGCTTTGAAATCCAAGATCATTCTGGATTTGCTAGTTTAGAGGATGTTCCCGCTTATTTGGATTTGCAATTGCCTGAAGTCATCGTTTTGTGCTCCTCCGATGAAGAATACAATGCACTCGTACCAAGTCTTTCTAAATTGCTTGGTTCGGTGAAAAAGAAACCCATTTTCATTTTGGCCGGGTATCCAACGGATAAGGTGAAAGAGTTTGAATCTCTCGGTGTCCAAGAATTTATCCATTTGAAAAGAAATTTAATCGAGACCTTTCGTTCGCTAGTTGAGCGACTTGGGTTATCCTCTTAATCTAGAGACTAAAATGAAAAGACCAAACTTTGCATCTATACCATTTAAATCTGAGTCAAAAGCAAAAGCAGGCGATTCTATTTCTCTCTGGCAAACTCCAGAAGGAATTCCAATTCAATCTCGCTATGCTAAGCTCGATTTAGAAGAACTAGAACATCTTTCTTTTGGAGCAGGTATCCCTCCTTTTTTACGAGGCCCCTACTCTACTATGTATGTAAACAAGCCATGGACGATCCGGCAGTACGCCGGTTTTTCTACGGCAGAAGACTCCAATGCTTTTTATCGAAGAAATTTAGCGGCAGGTCAAAAAGGACTTTCAGTTGCCTTCGATTTAGCAACTCACAGAGGATATGATTCGGATCACGAAAGAGTTGTGGGTGATGTTGGGAAAGCGGGAGTTGCTATCGATTCCATCTTAGATATGAAGATCCTTTTTGATCAAATTCCTTTGGATCAAATGTCGGTATCAATGACAATGAATGGTGCCGTAATCCCGGTTCTAGCTTTTTTCATTGTTGCCGGTGAAGAACAAGGAGTTCCAAAAGAGAAGCTTTCTGGAACAATCCAAAATGATATTTTAAAAGAATTTATGGTGAGAAATACTTATATTTATCCACCTAAGCACTCCATGAAAATCATTGGAGATATTTTTCGATATACTTCGCAGAACATGCCAAAATTCAATTCGATCTCAATCTCCGGCTATCATATGCAAGAAGCGGGAGCAACAGCGGATTTAGAGTTGGCCTATACTCTGGCAGATGGATGGGAGTATTTAAGGACTGGCATCGAGTCCGGTTTAAAAATAGATGATTTTGCCCCTCGCCTATCGTTCTTCTGGGCGATTGGCATGAACCATTTTATGGAAATCGCAAAGATGCGTGCAGGTCGCCTTCTTTGGTCAAAAATTGTAAAAAAATTCTCACCAAACAATGCAAAATCTATGGCATTGCGGACTCATTGCCAAACTTCGGGCTGGTCTTTAACTGAACAAGATCCATTTAACAATGTGGCTAGAACTTGCATCGAAGCAATGGCGGCTTCTTTAGGGCATACTCAATCATTGCATACCAATGCCTTGGATGAAGCAATCGCATTGCCAACAGACTTCTCAGCGAGAATTGCTAGAAACACTCAAATTTATCTTCAAGAAGAAACAAATATCACGCGAGTGATTGATCCTTGGGGTGGTTCTTACTATGTAGAAAAGCTGACCCATGACTTGGTAAATAAGGCTTGGGCATTGATTGAAGAAGTTGAGAAATTAGGTGGAATGGCTAAGGCAATTGAAACAGGCATTCCAAAAATGAGAATTGAGGAAGCCGCCGCTAGAAAACAAGCTCGAATCGATTCAGGCAAGGACGTAATTGTTGGAGTTAACAAATACCGCCTAACCAAAGAAGACCAGATAGATATTTTTGATATTGATAACACTGCCGTTCG
The DNA here is from genome assembly GCA_027485405.1 of Leptospiraceae bacterium. GTDB lineage: Bacteria > Spirochaetota > Leptospiria > Leptospirales > Leptospiraceae > Leptospira_A. The sequence continues at coordinate 7,026 of JAIXRB010000035.1, forward strand.
AGAATCACAACTCGCTCGTCTTGCGAAATTAAAACGGGAAAGAAATAACGACGAGGTAAATGTAGCCTTAGAAAGCATAACGAATGCGGCGGGCAATGGACAGGGAAATTTGCTTGAACTTGCTGTAGATGCGGCCAGAAAACGAGCCAGTTTAGGTGAAATTTCTTTTGCTATGGAAAAAGTATTTGGAAGGTACAAAGCAGTGATACGATCCATTTCAGGTGTTTATTCCTCAGAAATTTCGGAAGATCCTTCCTTTGCGGAGGCTCGAAAATTAGCCGATGACTTTGCCACTCTAGAAGGAAGGCGACCTCGAATCATGGTAGCCAAGATGGGACAAGATGGCCATGATCGCGGAGCAAAGGTTATTTCTACTAGTTTTGCAGATATGGGCTTCGACGTTGATATAGGACCATTATTCCAAACTCCAGCCGAAGTTGCGAAACAAGTGGTTGAAAATGATGCACATATCTTAGGCGTATCTTCTTTGGCGGCTGGTCACAAGACACTTGTTCCCCAAGTCATCCAGGAATTAAAAAACCTTGGAGCCGAAGATGTACTCGTAGTTGTGGGAGGAGTGATACCCCACCAAGACTATGACTTTTTGTACAAAGCGGGAGCTACTGCAATCTTTGGACCTGGAACTATTATCTCGGAAGCGGCAAAGCAGATTCTTTCGATTCTTTTAAAAGATAGAAGAGCGGCTTAAGAGTAGAGTCCTTTGTCGGTTAATCCTGAATTTTTAGAATCAGGCTTTAGACCCAATCGGAAAAGGTACACTGCCACTGATCTTATAGAAGGAATCAACCTAGGTAATCGAACTCTTCTTTCAAAAGCAATCACTCTTGTCGAAAGTGATCGGGAAGATCATAACCACCTAGCACAAGAAATTTTAGAAGCCCTACTACCGAAAGTTGGTAATTCCATTCGAGTGGGAATCACAGGTGTTCCTGGTGTAGGAAAATCCACGTTTATAGAGTCTTTTGGAAATTATTTAATCACTCAGGGTTTTCGTGTCGCTGTTTTGGCGATTGATCCAAGCAGTAAAAGGACGAAAGGCAGTATATTAGGTGACAAAACAAGAATGGAAGCTCTTTCCAAATCTGAAAGAGCGTTTATTCGGCCATCACCTAGTAGCGGTACTTTGGGGGGAGTGGCAAGAAAAACAAGGGAGACTATGTTCCTTTGTGAAGCGTTTGGCTTTGATGTGATTTTAGTAGAAACCGTTGGGGTTGGACAATCAGAAACACAAGTGCATGGAATGGTAGATTTCTTTTTACTTTTGATGCTGGCTGGTGCGGGAGACGAACTGCAGGGAATCAAACGTGGGATCATGGAATTAGCTGACTTTATTGCGATCAATAAAGCAGATGGAGCCAATGCCCCATTTGCTTTGAGAGCTCGGGCTGAATACGAATCCGCCTTGCACTTGTTCCCTTTGCGAGAATCGAAGTGGATTCCAAAAGCTTTGACCTGTAGTGGGCAGGATGGCTTGGGAATCCCGGAGATCTGGCAGACTATCTCCGACTTTCAAAGTTTGGTTAAGGGAAATGGCTACTTTGAATCCAATAGAAAACAACAATCGCAGAATTGGTTCGAGGAAACTCTGCGGGAAGCCGTTCTAAACAAATTTTTTCAAAAACCGGGTCTTTCTGCTTTGGTAAAAGAAGCAGAAAAAAGAGTAATTGAAAGCAAGTCCCCTATTCTTTTAGAAATCCAAAAGATTCTAAAATTTGAGGAAAGTTGATGAGATTAGTTTTCTAAGGAATAGAACTGAAGGCAGGCAATGCCCGAACTCTCTCTGTATGTTTCTATCAATTTGGGATTTGAACCTGTTTTTTTAATTCTTTGCTCTAAGAAACTGTCGGCTATCGCATCGGGACATTCATCACTTAGCAAAAGTATGGTCTTAAATTCACTCCAATCTTTGAAGATATAAGGATTATCGTTTTTTGCTTTTCCTTTAGGGAAGGTTCTAATTTTCATAGCCAAATCAAAGTCAGAGGCGATCATTCTCCCTGGTTTATCGTACTTTTCTTTTTTATGGAATAAATTAAAAATCAGATACTCTCCGTTTGGTTCTAAGAGATTTGCAATTTCGCGGGCGGGCTGAAAGATGCTCGCCTCCTTGCCTCGATAGCAAAACGGCTTGTTGGTGAAAAAATGTCCGCTCCATAGTCCATCATTGTAAACTAGATTGATGGATATAAGGATGGCAAGCGCCAAAAAAACTGGATACCCAAAGAATCTTCTATTGCCTAAGTCTTCTATGAAAGTAAGTAACCAGATCAGCAAAAGACATGTGGCGGCAGGTATAAACTGTAAGACATGCCTTGGTTGTTTGTTGCCTGTTGAAATTTCGAGGAGTAAAAGTTCTAGAAAAATTGCTAGGGTAACACCGACAAGTGGATAGGTTAGAAAGGCTTTCCCTTGTTGCCGAAATCGAAAAGCTAAGATGCCTATAGCAGAGATGCCTAAAACGACAAGGCTTCGGAATCCCCAAATAAAATCAAAGATGCCTGGCACTTGGCTGTCTAGATGTGGTTCTGTCCAAAGTGTTAGAAAAAAGCTCTTTGTGTAGGCGTTTACGATCAATTGGGCATCCAAAAGGGACCCTACCCTATCTGGATTGGTAAACAGCCAAAGCAAAGCTGGTAAAATTGCGAATTTCCAGAGTACAACGCCTGTTTTCGGGACAGCCTGGATCACCCTTTTTCTTTCTTTCCAAAAAAAATAAGAGAGATCCAAGAAAACCAGGAGACTTGCGTAAAACAATCCTTGCTTAAAGGACTTTTGGTTCAGATTGATTGAGCTAACCAATCGTAAAAATGGAATAGAAAGAATAGCAAGTCCAACAGAGCCTAGAAAGATGCCCCTTGTCCAATTGAAGTAATGCTTTGCGAGCGAAGAAAATGCTATTCGATAGTCTGAAAACTTACGGGTTAATTCAACAAGAAAGCAAGCCATCATAAAAAGAATTCCGTACGGATACTTGGTAAAGAAAAATCCAAACAAACCTAATGAAACCAAGAGTTTCGTAGAACCGGATATAGGCTGATTTTCCAAATCTTCCGAATACAACTTGTACAAAGCATAGGAAGACCAGACTAGAAAAAACATGGATTGTGTTTCGAGCATGGAACTTAAAGAATAAACAGGAACTTCAGTGGTTTGGAGAGTTAGCACAAAAACGAGAAAGGTTACAATGGAACCTTGAAAAAATGAGTCTAGAATCTTTGAGCTTACAAAAAGTACGGATGGAAAAACTAAAATAAGAAAAAACAATCCATGAAAGGAGTCTCTGATTGCTAAATGAGAATCTATCGGTAAATACAGAGTAAAGAAAGTAGTAAGTGATCGAAGTGGTGGCCAAGTTGGGGATTCAAAAAATGGCATAATCCCTCGAAAGATCTTTCCATCTCTAAAATCAGCAAATTGGTCTATGACGGTATTTAATCGGATGTTTTCATCCCAAGATAGAAAATCATTGTTTGGGCAATCTGTTAGAAAAATTTGCCAAGCATGAACTGCATAGTACCA
>JAIXRB010000105.1 GCA_027485405.1 Leptospiraceae bacterium
GGAAGCATTGGTAGTACTAAAGCCCGCGCCTAAGCCAGCGATTGGCGTCAGAATGCCTGTGGTAGCATTGATATTATAAACGAAGACTCGTCCTGGCCCCAAATAGTTTGCGGCATATAAATAACGACCTGCAGGATCCGTAGTGATTTCGATCGCGTTTGATCCTCCAGCTACAGAAGCGCCAACCGAAGTCAAAACACCTGTACTCGAGTTCAAAGTCCAACCATCCACATTGCCACTATTCGCACCAACTCCGATACCAGTATAAACAAATTTCCCGGAAGCATCAAAGGTTACTGTGTAAGGTTGTGGTCCCGAAGTAGTATAACTTCCGAGAAACGTAGGAGCTCCTGAAGTTGCATTAATAGAATACATATGGATAGAAGTAGAAGGGCTATTCGTTCCTACTACCAACCACTTCCCAGAAGGATCAATGGCTATTCTAGTTGGTATGCCAGAAGGTATCGAAAAAGGTGATCCGGAAATTTCAGAAAGTGAACCGTTACTTTTGCTTACTGAGTAAGCACGGATTTTATCCTCTCCTTGGCATGCGGCATATAGAAAATTAGCATCAGGTGATAGGCCAAGACCCCGAGGAAAACATGTCGCTGTCGTAGAGAAAGGAGAGCCTGCCACTTCTGTCAAAGTTCCTGAACTCGAACTTATTGAATAAACGGAAATATTTTTGGAAGTTACATTTGATACAATTAAGTATCCTGGTTGTTTTGGAGAACAGGACACAGTAACATTAGTAACATCCGAAGAAGCACGTCCAGACCCATTACTAACTGTGCAGGTGTGGAATCTAGGTTGGGTTTTTACTGAAACAATATAGTCCGTCACCTTGGTTGAAAAACTGAAACTGGTTGTACCATAATTTAAAATTAGATCCTCGTTGCTATTGTTCTGAAGGACAAGTCCGTAGGATAAAAGACCTGTTATGTTTCCGGAAATTGTAAATGTTGAAGTAGCAGTTGTAGCTGTTGTAGCTGTTGTAGCTGTTGTAGCTGTTGTACTCTGAGTGTCTGTTGAAGAAGTTTCCGAACTAGATTCTGAAACTGCCTGTGAAGCATTTGGGTTCGAAGTCCTTTGCTGGAATCCACAGCTGGGACTTGCATCGCCTAGAGCTAATTTAAGAAACAAGTTGGAATTGTAATCACTACTATTCGGATCGCATGGATTGGAAAGTTCGGTTGGACGACAAAAATTTAAAAAAATGATAAGCAGTAGGAGATAAGTTTTGGTGATATAGAATAACAAACTTTTCAACATCTTTAATTCTGTAGTTTTTTTTCGTTAATCTCAATATGAGAAAACCACAGAAATTTTTCCAACACAATTTTCTGATAAATCCCTTCAAGAATAATTTGAGAAAATGCTCACTCTTTTAAATTTTATACGGCATCTCACCTAGATAGTCCTTCTTCCCGATTTCAATTCCGTTATGCCTTAATATTGCATAGCTAGTTGTTATATGGAAATAGAAATTTGGAATTGCATGTTGGATGAGATACTCAAGACCCGTTAGGTATTTCCCTTCCCACCTCGGTTGGGATACCTTGATTTCGGAAACTTGCTTAAAGTCTTGTTCTTTGAAAGTGTCTAGGTATTGGATTACAGACAGTATTCGGACTTTCAATTCTTCCAAGTTGGTCTCAGAATCTGCATGAACAGGCGCTTCTTTTCCAGAGATGCGAGAGGCACAGAGCTTAGCCGTATCACAAGCGATTTGGATTTGCCTAGTTAGATGGAACTGATCAGGAAAAAGTCGAGAATTTAGTAAAATTTCAAAGGCGATTTTTTTTGAAACACTTTGAGTTTCCGCTTTTTCCAGAATTTTAATTAGATTACCGAGACCTTTTTTAAAGGATTGGACTGAGAGTTCATAAACCACTGATTCATTCATTGTTATCATCAAAATTGAGCCGATTGCAAAAGCAATCGATAAAAACTCAAAAAAAAGAGTATTCATTTGGGGGAAGGCAAAACATACTTTAACATAACTGCTTTGCTCGTCCTTCCGCAATATTACAATATTCACTGATTCTATTTTTCTCGGAGAGTTTTCAGACACTTTGTACATGAAACACCATTGACATTTTTTGAGCTCTAGGCAATCTTCATCTAGCTCATGCCTACAGTTTCTATCATCGAAGACCATCCAGAAGTATTGCAATGGATCCAATCCCAGTTTGAATCCAAAGAGAACTGGAAAGTAAACGGATGCTTTTTATCCGCAGAATCAGCATTAACTAGTATTGCCAGCTTAGCAATGGACTTGATTGTTTTAGATGTTGGGTTGCCGAAGATGAGTGGACTCGATGCTCTGCCCAAATTAAAGGTATTGAAACCAAAAGCCAAGATCTTAATTTTCACAGTTTTTGAAGATGAAGAAACAATTTTAAAGGCTATCACTCTCGGTTGCCACGGCTATTGGATTAAGGATCTAACGCGAGGTTCTAAGTTCGTGAGCGAGTGCGAACAAATGATGGAAGGTGGCGCAAGTCTGACTCCAAAAGTAGCTCGTTATCTGATGGAGAAAATTTCGAGCGAAAGTACATTAAATGCAAGTAACGTACTTTTGAGCAAAAGAGAAAGCGAAGTTTTGAACATGGTAGCCGTAGGCTTTAAGATCAGCGATATTGCAGACGAGCTAGACATCAGCTCCCATACAGTCCGACATACATTGGAAAGAATCTATCAAAAACTGGACGTTAGCTCCAAACAAGAGGCAATACTAAAAGGAAATCGATTGGGAATCATACAAAAACCAGATGGCATTTAGAGTCCTTACATTCTTTTTCTTTTTTATAATTCTCTCTTTTAGTATTTCTGCTCGAGAAGTTGCAGATTGTGTTGAAACAAAAGGTTCTTTGTTTTCGGACATCACCTATATCTGGAATGGAAAGGTTTTGGGAGAATTCAACTCAGAAGAACATTGGGCAAACGTCCAAAGCCAAATACCGTATGAAGCAAAGGTAGATTTTTTAAAGGAATTAACGTTACAAGATAACTGCCAAGGAAAATGGTTACTACTTCCATTGATTCGATATCCTCATCGTTGGATTTGGGATGATAGAAACTTGGGTGAAATTAGGTCAGAATCGATTGTTTATTTAACACCAGGACCTCATACTCTAAAGTTAGAAATTGACAATAGAAAGTTAGGAAGCAATCAAACCAAAGGTGGAATCAGATCTAAGTTTTTATATTACAATCAAATCCAATTGGTTAAATACTTCATTCAAAAAGTTCTTTCTTTTGTCATTGAGTCGTTTGTTCTACTTTTTATTGGTATATTCTTTCTATTTTTCTTTTCTCAAAGGAAAAAAGACAAAGCTCCATTGTATCTAGCATTCTTTTGTTTCATAGTTTCAATTTACTCAGCTATAACTTCTGTCTTTGTCTATAGTCTCTTCCCATTTATAAGTTATACAATAAAATTCAGATTAGAAGCTTCGCTTGAAATTTCATTCCATCTAATTCATGGTTTGTTGATGTATTCCTTTTTTCCTTCTGTTTTTGGAAAAATTTGGTTACGAATATTGTTGATTCCTACAATTCTACTGGTTTCATTTTTTATATTAGCTCCAGAACCAGAAATGAGCATTCTTTACAAACATGCTTTAATTTTACATCCTATTCTAGGAACCATAGTTTTGGTTAGAATGGTTAAAGCTCTAACATTAAAACTACAATTTGCAAAGCCCGTTTTTATGGGTTTGTTGATTTTATTGCCTTCTATTTTTCAAGATTCTTGGGCAGGGTATTCAACTAGTATCGAACTAATCCCTTACACTTTTCCAATAGCGCTCTTATTTTTGATCTTACTGCATTCTCTTTTGTTAGCGAAGAAATTCGCACTTGCCGAACAAGAAGCAGAACAAAAATTGAAGTTTCAAGAAGAACTGCAAAGAGAGAAAAAAGAGAGAAAAAATGAAAAGGAATCAATCGTTCGAAAGTTACATGATGAACTTGGATCTGATTTAGACCTTTTGCTGGAAAGTTCTAAATCCAAAGATAAAGAGTTTATGGTACAAAGGATACAAAACTTTTTGATTCGGTTCAGAGCATTGGTCTTAACTGTCCGATCTTCTGCTAATGAAAAAAGGGATGTTTTAGAGTCCATGCAATCGCATATCCAAAGACTCCAAGCTTTGGGTAAATATACTGTCGAGTTCGAAACCAACTTAGAAAAAGGTTGTTTAGATATTTGGCAACGAGAGCACCTTTTGGCAATTTTCTATGAAGTGATAGCTAACCTCAATAAACACGACAAAATTTCTGTAATGAAGGTACGACTTGTCCAAAGAAAACAGGCTATCTACTTCTCTATTTCTAGCAATGGCAAAGGTTTTTCGGATCAGGACATCTTGTCCGCTCAGATCAAGAATTCTTCTGGCATTGGGCTAGAAAGCATTCAATCCAGAGTATCTACTTTACATGGAAAAAAAAGACAAATGCGTTTAACCCAAGGGGGCTATTTCTTTTTGAGATTTCCACTAAACATCTGATTTGTAGGTCATTTCGACCCTTGTCGGATTGCTAGCTCTGGTTTAGAATTACAGTATGAATTCTAAACTATTAAAACTCAGTTTTTCCCTCTCCATCGTTGCGCTTTTGGCTTTTGGGTGTACTCCTGAAAAAAAAGAAGACAATACAACCCCTCTAGTGGCTCTTCTCGCAAGCCAAAGCTCTTCTGCGACAAGTTCCGCTACGAGCATTCCAAAGCTAATCACAATTGTCCAAAACTCATTGCCTGCTGGTTTGAAGGACACAGCGTACTCTACAACTTCCGTCAGATCGACTTCAACAGTTCAGGAGCGATTTTTTAAACCGGGACCATCAGACTTTAGAAACAGATTGACCAAAGTAGATTCTCGAGTTACCGAACTTGCCGCAAATGTACCTGCAAGCTGTTTAGTTTCTGCCGCAAACAACTACACTGCATTGAGCACAGCACCGACAGGCAATACTTCATTTAGTTTCCCAATGACCTTTAGTTGCTACCGAGTAGTCTCTACATCTCTTAGAGTTTATTTTGGAAGAGATACAACACATACATATGTAGCAGAAGTTCAAAACAGTACTAGTAACGATCCACCAACCATCGCAGTTCTAGCAAAAATCAATCTAGCAGGAACGGATTTAGAAGTTCACCAAATCAGTCGTGATACAGCAGGTACGTTTTCTTGGGTTCATATCAAAGCAAACACAGGAACCCAAACCTTCGAAATTTCGAATGGTTCCGATCTAACAGCCTCGACAGGAGCTAATGCAAATTATACTGGAGTCGGCTGTGGAGTTCAAATGAAGACTTCTTCTACGCTCGCGTACGCATCTGGTAGCTTTGGCCAATCCGCTTCGTGCCCAACTACTACTGTTTCTTGTTCAAATGCATCAGGTACAACTTTTACAGATAGTACTTCTTGCTCAGGAACAACGCTTACAACTTTCACGACACTGGTATTGAACCAATCGAATGTAGGAGCCACCGCCGTTAAGACTATGCTAGGAGGAATCTTTAGTTTCACTGGATTCCCTTCATCAGCTACCGTTTTCTAATTTTTAAAAAATCTACGGTAAGATAGTAAGCTTATTTAGGGATCCTATTCTAATAGAATAGAGATCCCTTTTTTATTCTATTGATTTTTAACTTTGATTTCTAAAACGGAAGGACTCGTATCAAACTACTCTTTTTGAATTGGAAGGCTAAAAGATACGTTAGTTAAAACTTTGCTGGTATCAAGGTGGGAAGCTATATTGTAAGCTTCAGCAGATCCACTATGTCTTCGTGCGATTTTATCAACTAGAGTTAAGCCTAGACCATAGTCCATCGTTGGTATAAATTCATGAACTAGTTTTGTCAATCGAACCATCGGTTCAAACACTATAGTTGAGCATTCTTTTGGGATTCCAAATTTGTAATCCGAGTTGATGAGTGGCTCGTTTAAGAAAGAAATTTTGCATTTTTGTCCATCCATTTCGCAAATAATATAAATTTTGGTGTTTGGTTGGGCAAACTTAATGGCATTGATGATCAATTCTTGAATCATCATTTGCATATAATTTGTCTCTACAAGAAAAAAGATCTCTTCATACTTTGGTTTTGTTTTAAACAAAACAAACTGGAGAGATTTTGTTGCCAAGTATGACGTATACTCTTTAATTATATCGTCAATGAATTTATGAATATTCATCAAGCTTATCTTAGTTGGCATAAACTTTGCTTTTATTATATCATCAAAAATCTCCAGAGTCTCGATCATTCTTTTGCCGGACTCCATGTTTGAAATCAAAAGATCGATTAACGTACTTGGAACTGAAAACGACTTTCCATCTTCTAAGGGCTTCGCTTTCTTTTTAATCAATTGAATAGTTGGGATCAAACTACCAAATCCAGTTCCTTGGGAAAAGCTATGGCGAAGTCCATCTAGCATGGAATCATCGGATCTTTCTTCGTCCTTTTTCATGGATTCGAACTTCCACCTATTCCAATCTAGCTGGGCTTGGTTTCTGTCGTTCTTTTCCTTTTCCATCTCCTCTTTGATATGCTTTATCTTTGCGGACTCTATGGATTTGTTGATTCGAAGAAGCATCTCTTCGGGTACCAAGGGTTTTGCGATGAAGTCTATGGCACCTTTGTGTATGATGGGGATGATCTCTTTAATATCTGAAACCGATGAATGAATGATGATAATCGGTGGGTTGGTCATATGAATCAGGTGATCAATGAACACCTCGCCACTCATAACTGGCATGCTTAGATCAGTAATAACCAAAGGTATGTTTGCTTCTCGAAGAAAAACTTCTAAGCCTTGCTTTCCGTTTTCAGCTTCAAAAATTTGAAAGTCAGACTTTTCTAGAACTCTGCGAATCAGATCTCGAGATAGTTTGTCATCATCAACTACTAAGGCTAGTTTTTTCATTCAATTTTGTGTTGATACTGTGTCGTCAAAATGGGTCTCAAAGCAACTAGATTTTTTGATCAATCCTTCTGAAAATAAGTGCAAAAAAAGTAGGCAATGCCGAAATTTTCTTCAGGCTGAGGAAAAATTGATGAAATATCTGGTTTTTTCTAGTCGAGTAGTACGATATGTAGGAGAATCTATAGTCAATGCAAATGAGGGATACAAATAGATGAAAAAAATACTCGCAGTGGATGATGCCCCTACAGTTTTAAAGATCGTTGAGTTCACGCTGTCCGATGAAGGCTATGATGTAAAGACGGCAGAGAACGCGGAAGTTGCCAAGAAAATGATCGAAGCAGAGGCCTTCGACATTGGGATTTTCGACGTAAACATGCCTGGTCAAAACGGTATAGAGTTAACTCGAGACGTCAAAACCATGCCAAATGGCAAAAACATGAAAATCATAATGGTTACTACCGAATCAGGCGAAGACTTGAAGGCGGCAGGGCAAAAGGCAGGAGCCGTAGGTTGGTTGGTAAAACCTTTCGAAAGCGAAGACTTGATTGAACTAGTAGGGTTGCTATAGACCCTTTCTCACCTTTTTTCCGAATCGAATTTGTTTTGAACCCGTTAAATTTTTCGTCTGTACAACAGATTCCATTGCCTCTTGTCGAAAATAGAGAAAGGCAATCACCCCGATTTAATAAAACTCGCAAGCGATGTATGAAAGTAAGGTAGACATAAATGAATTTCATGAACCTGATTAAAAACTCGAATTTAAAAATGAAACTCATCGCGAGTTTCGTAGGAATCAGTTCAATAGTCATCCTCTGTATTGGAACATTAAGCTACTTAAGTGGCAAAAATTCTGTGCAGTCTCTAGCAATGCGGCAATTAACGATGGCTAGGGATATGCGAAAAGAATTTTTAACTACGTATTATGGTGATTTAAAAAATTCGATACTTACTTTGAACAATGATGCCGTCATGGCAAGCGCGGCAAGGGAGTTTAGCGCCGCTTATAAATTGTATTCAAAGGAGGCAGGGAAAGATGCCAATCTCGAAGATATCAAAAATGCCAATCGAAGACTAGAATCTGAATTTCTGAGCAAAGTAAACGAAACTTCAAAAGAAAACTATCCAGCTGGAATTTTTTCAACTAACAATTTCAATGGTAATGTTTTAAAAAATTCCTATATTACCACAAATCCTTACAAACAGGGTGAAAAGCACAAACTAGACTTTGCAAACGATGGTTCAACGTATTCCAGGGTTCATGCAAAATACCATCCTCATTTTAGGGATTATTTAGAGCGCTATCGATACTATGATATATTTATTCTAGATAATGATGGAGAAATAGTCTATACTGTTTTTAAAGAACTAGATTTAGGAACCAATTTAATCAACGGCGGATTGAGCGACTCAAATATTGGAGAACTGTATAGTCGTCTCAGGAATACTAGTGATCAAAACAATTTACTCGCTTCCCTCTTTGGTTTTTATGCTCCTTCTTACGGTGCACCTGCTCAATTCTTTGGTATTCCGATAATGGACGGCAGAACGAAATTAGGTGTCCTTATGGTTCAAATTCCCATCGATGAAATAAATAAAACAATGACAGGTGATAAGAAATGGAGAGAACTTGGATTAGGTGAAACAGGGGAAGTCTACGTCGTTGGAAAAGATTTTAAAATGCGAAGTGATTCTCGAGAGTTAGTTGAGAATCCGAAGCAATTTGTTGAAAATCTGAAAGAAAATGGAACTGATTCTAAATTGATTCAAAAGATGGATTCTTTGAAATCTACAATTCTAATGCTTGAAGTCAAATCCGAATCGGTAAAAGAAGCATTGAACGGTCAAAGCGGATCATGGACTATAAAAGATTATCGAAATGTAGATGTTTTGAGTGCTTATTCTTTTGTCGAAACTCCAACCGGAAAATGGGCAATCGTCGCAGAAATTGATTTGGAAGAGGCAATAGCCGAATCCAAAAATCTTTTAAGTAAAACTTTAATTTTCGGGTTCTTTACATTGGTCTTTGTGGTCTTTTTTGCGATTTTTATTGCAAGTATATTAAATTCGCCTATTAAAAGGTTAGTCGCAATGGCTAAGCAAGTTGCTTTAGACGTCAAGGCCGGGAAGCTTGGTTCTAGAATGGGTCAAGAAGGATTGAGTGTTGACTTTAGAGAAATACCTCCTGGGATCAATGACATATTAGAATCAATACTAGCGCCAATTGAAGAGGCGTCAACGGTCTTAGCTGAAATGTCCAACGGCAATTTGACTACGTATGTCACTGGAGATTATAAGGGTGATCATGCGGATATTAAAAATGCCTTAAATAGAAGCTTGGATTCTTTCAATGAGATTCTGGGAAGTCTTACCATTGCAGTAGACGAAATGCAAAATGGAGCAGGTCAAATTTCAGATGCTAGTCAATCATTGTCCCAAGGAACTTCAGAGCAATCTGCCTCTGTGGAAGAAATTTCAGCCGCAGTAACGGAATTAAGCTCGCAGACAAAACTTGCAACAGCAAACACCAAGAAGGCGAACATTTTGTCTTTTGAGACATTGGAGAGATCTAAAAAAGGCTCTGAAATGATGAAAGAGCTTATGAATTCAATGATTCAGATCAAAACAGCTTCTGGTAATATATCAAAAATCATCAAAGCTATTGATGAAATCGCTTTTCAAACAAATCTTTTATCACTCAATGCGGCAGTAGAAGCCGCTCGAGCAGGAAAGCACGGAAAGGGTTTTGCTGTGGTCGCCGCAGAAGTAAAAAGCCTATCAGACAGAAGTGCAAAAGCGGCAAAAGAAACAGCAGATTTGATTTTGGAATCAGTTAACAAAGCAAATGCTGGAGCTGAAATCGCTGAAAAAACTGTATCTGCTCTTTCTGAAATTGGTAGAAGTGTTGAAGAAGTTGCTAATCTAATGAAAGAAGTAACTACGGCTTCCGAAGAACAATCAATAGCCCTTTCCGAAGTTGAAAAAAGCATCCATCAAATCGAAGAAGTAACTCAAAACAATGCCGCCAATTCGGAAGAAACAGCCGCCGCTTCCACAGAGTTAGCTGGTCAAGCAGACAGCATAGGTGAAATGGTAGGAAAATTTAGAGTCAAGACAGACGTTATTAAAAAAAATTCTACCAGCAGAAGATCTTTAACATTCCTAAAAGCAGAACCTTCGGAACAAAAGTCCCAAAAAGAACATAAGAAAGAAGAATTAAAAGAACCTCCAAAGAAACCAAAAGCGAAACCAGAAATCTCTTTAGAAGACGATGATTTTGGTCAATTTTGAGGCTATATGAGCTTGGAAAAACTCAAATCTAAAAATGAATTAGATGAAGATGATGATTTCTATGATGAAGAGGAAGAAGATTCTCTTTTAGACAATTATCTAATTTTCAAATGCGATGGAAAAGACTACGCGCTTGAAATTCGTTTCGTGACAGAAATCGTTGCCCTCCAAGAGATTACAGAAATTCCAGATCTTCCTCCCTACCTAAAAGGGATCATCAATCTTCGGGGTAAAGTATTGCCTGTCTTAGACGTCAGAATTAGATTTAATATGTTAGAATCCGAGTATACGGAGAGAACTTGTTTGGTGATTGCGGCAAAAGAAAATTCGATGATAGGACTAATTGTCGATGCAGTTACTGAAGTTATTAAAATCCCAAGCTCAGAAATTGAGCCTCCGCCAAAAATGAATGATACAGTGAGCAGTCGCTTCGTAACTGGAATTGGAAAGGCAAAAGAAGGAGTTAAGATTATCTTAAATTTACATAATTTAGTTTATGAAGACGAAGTTAGACGAATTGATGCGCAAATCAAAGAGTTGAATGATAAATAAAAATGGATGAGTTCTTAAGAGATTTTTTAAAAGATACAAGAGAAGATCTAAACAAAATAGAATCTAATCTTGTTAATTTAGAAAAGAAAATTTCTGCGAACGAAGAAATTGATTTTGACGTTGTCAATGCTATTTTCCGACATTTCCATAGTATAAAAGGCTCATCTGGTTTTTTTCATTTAAGCGAATTGGTTCGTGTTGCCCACCAAGCAGAAAACATCTTAGATTCTTATAGAAAAAAAACTCTGAGCATTGAGCCCGAGTCATTAGATGTAATTTTAAAAGTTAGGGATTTCATTGGAGAGATCGTAGAACGTATAGAAGAAACTGGAAGTGACAAAGGTCTGGAAGAGACTGCAGATGCATTGATCGAGGAATTAAAGAGCTTAGAGAAAAAGGAAAATTCCGGTGATTCTATCCAAGAAGAGAAGACAAAACCAAAAAAATTTGGATTGTTCACCGAAGAACCTCCTGCGGAAAAGCCTAAAAAATCTAAGAATTTTGGACTTTTTGTTGAACCAGAAACAGTAGAGGATCTACCTCCCCTTCCTAAAGTCAAAAAATTTGGACTGTTTACTGCAGAATCCTTAGATACTCCTGTAGTTTCAGATCCTTCAGTTGATAAAGAAATAAGCCCACCTCCAAACCAACTTCAAATCAGCGAACCTCTTCCTGAACCTAAGCCAAACTTAGCACCTAGACAAGCCACTCAAACAGCCGAATCAAAAGGTTCTACAGGGAATGAGATCAAAGATGTTCGAGTAACAACAGATAAACTTGATTCTCTTTTAGATTTACTTGGAGAGCTAGTCATAGTGGAAGCTATGGTATCTCGTCAAACAAATGACGGCATACTGAACATGGAAATGCTTCGAAAAGCCGCCTTCCAATTAGGTAAAGTAACGCGTAACCTACAAGAGGTAGGTCTTGCTATGCGAATGGTTCCCGTTTCTGGTTTGTTTCAGAAAATGACAAGGCTCGTTCGAGATCTTTCGAAAAAATCAAATAAATTGGTCAATTTTAAGGTTATTGGTGAAGAGACAGAGATTGATAAAACAATTGTAGAGCAGTTAAGCGATCCTTTGGTCCATATGATTCGCAATTCCTTAGATCATGGAATGGAAACAAAGGAAGAAAGAGCCAATACCAATAAGCCTGCGACTGGCAGTATTTCTTTGGAAGCAAAACACAAAGGAAACGAGATTTGGATCATAATCAAAGATGATGGTCGGGGCCTCAACCGAGAAAAAATTCTTAAAAAAGCAAAAGAGCAAAATATTATAAAAACAAACGGAACAGAGCTTTCCGATGAGGAAGTTTGGAACCTGATATTCGAGCCTGGTTTTTCTACTGCGGAAAAGATAACTGATCTTTCTGGAAGAGGGGTCGGGATGGATGTTGTCCGAAAGAACATAAGCCAAATCAAAGGAAAAATTGACTTAAAATCAAAGTTAGGCGAAGGAACTTCTAT
Source organism: Leptospiraceae bacterium (assembly GCA_027485405.1). Lineage (GTDB taxonomy): Bacteria > Spirochaetota > Leptospiria > Leptospirales > Leptospiraceae > Leptospira_A. The sequence goes on from JAIXRB010000105.1 coordinate 12,241, forward strand.
CTATCTAAGAATCCCGCTGACTTTGGCAATCATTGATGCAATCGTGGTAAAGTATTCAGACCGATATTATGTTCTGCCTACAGACAGCATTGATCGGTTTGTAGATTTAACAATACACTCTGTCTCAGAAATCTATGACAATCAAGAGCTGATTCGCATAGGCGAAAAATTGATTTCAATCATTAACCTAAATAATATGTTTAAATACAGCAAAGTAAAAGAAGTTCAAGATGAAAAAATTGCTGTCGTGATTGGAAAAAATAAAGAATACGTGGCAATTCGTTTGGATGAAATCATCGGACCTCAACAAGTTGTTGTAAAATCATTGGATGATACGATGGAACATTTAGAGGGAATCTCTGGTAGTGCCATTTTGGGTGATGGGCAAGTTGGATTAATTCTAGAACCAGAATTCATTATTAGAAAGTATGTAACCTCCAAAATGGATTCTCTCACAGAAGTAACGCAAGCATGATAGGCTTAGACGATGCGTTGTATTTGAAATTTGCACTTTTGATCAAAGAAAAAGTAGGTATTGAATACGGTGCGGATCAAAAGAATCTTTTAAACAACCGTTTGATGTCACTGCTACTTGCCAATAAAATTGAAGATTTTAATGAGTATTATGATTTGATCAGCAAGGATTCAAAGGGCAATTATTTATCTGAGTTCATTGCAAAAATAACTACAAATCATACATACTTTTATCGAGAAAAGAGCCATTTTGAGTTTCTAGAATCCCGAATATTCCAGGAACATGAAGTAGATATCTCCCAGCGAAACAAGAAAGATTTGCGGTACTGGGTTGCCGCAAGTTCCACAGGCGAAGAGCCTTATATGCTCGCAATGATGCTAAAGAATCACTTCGTTGATAGAAACATAGTGCCTGTTAAAGTTTTAGCTACGGATATATCTAGAAAAGTGGTTGAAAAAGCTACAGAAGGAAAGTATAAGAGATCTGAAGTCGATAAACTTCCTGAATACTATGTCCAAACTTTTTTCAATCAAGTCGATACAAAGTTTTTTGAAGTAAAACCGGATGTAAAAAGCCTCGTGACATTTCGAGTTCTCAATTTAGTTCGAGATTCATTTCCGTTCCAAGGTAAGTTCGATGTAATTTTTATCCGAAACGTAATGATTTATTTTGATGAAGAGACGCGCAGAACCCTCATTTCTCAATTGTATGATTTATTAAATGACAACGGGTATCTATTCATTGGACAAACGGAATCCATTCATTTTAAGATAAAAAAATTCAACCAGGTGTTTCCATCTGTATTTAAAAAAGATATATAAATGGCGAAGAAAATCCGTGTTTTGATTGTTGATGACCAATCCGTTATTAGGTCCATTTTAGCTAAGGGACTATCAGAATTTCCTGATATCGAAGTTATCGGGAAGGCGGCAGATGCCTGGGAAGCCAGAGATCTTATTGTAGAGCACGAACCAGATGTAGTTACTCTAGATGTTGAGATGCCAAAAATGAATGGCTTGCAATTTCTAAAAAAGCTTATGCCTCAATACCCTTTGCCAATCATCATGGTGAGTTCGCTGACTCAAGAAGGACAAACCACAACAATTGAGGCGCTTGAATCCGGAGCGGTTGATTTTGTCGCGAAACCAGACGGTAGCGATGGAAGTATGCCAAAGATGATTTCGGAACTCTATGAAAAGATCGTTGTTGCATCTAAAGTAGATGTTAGTGGATGGAAGGTTGAAAAAAATGCTCCGAAAATTAAAAAGCCCGCTGTTAAAAAGTTAAATCTTACTTCCAGAAACCATATTTCTTTGATTGCAATTGGGGCATCGACTGGCGGTACTACCGCTCTCATTGAAATCATTACCTCTTTGCCACAAAATATGCCGGGAATAGTTATAGTCCAACATATGCCAGAGGGCTTTACTCGGATGTTTGCCAATCGGCTCAACACACTGTCTGAGTTGGAAGTCAAAGAAGCAGAAGATTTAGAAGAAATCAAACCTGGCAAAGTTTTAATAGCCCCTGGAGATAGACATTTGCTGGTGGAAAAGTCTTCAATGGGACATAGAGTTCGTTTGTCTAGTGCTGAAAAAGTAACCGGACACAGACCGTCAGTAGATGCTATGTTTTCTTCGATTGCAGATCTTAGTATTGCTCGGGAAACCTTAGGTATCATCTTAACTGGTATGGGAAAAGATGGAGCACAAGGACTTTGCAAAATGAGGGAAAGAGGTTCAAAGACCATCGGACAAGATGCGGCAAGCTGTGTCGTTTATGGTATGCCGAGAGAAGCTTACCTGCAAGGTGGGGTGGAAAAACAAGTATCTCTTAGTCAGATTCCAGAAGCTATCATTAGCATTTTAAAATAGTTCTTCCTGATTTTTTCCCGATAATTAGAATAGGGGCATCGTATGCGCGGAGAGGTATTTTTTAAAAAAAGTGCGATTCTCTTGTGGGTTGGAATCCTATTTTTTGGTGGGTGTTCTTTGCCTTCCCTGGTGCGTAGCCCTTTAGAGACTTTTTCGACATTTCGTTTTTTTCAAACCGCAACGACCGATTATGCTATTCGCTTCAATGTTACAGGACTAGCAAGCACTGGACTTGCAATTCGCAACGGAAGTGATCTTGTCAGACCAACGAATGACGGGACCTATACCTTTGCTACCCGAGTTGTCTCTGGAACTAGCTACAACGTCTCGATAGAGACCCAACCTTCCAATCCCACTCAGGCCTGTCGCCTGCGAGGGGAGTCGGGAACGGTCACAAGGGGGGATGTCTCAAACATTGAGGTACTCTGTGACCCAGCCTTGGCCAGTGATACAGTCAGTGGAACTATAACTGGTCTAGCAGGATCAGGGCTTACTTTGTCAAATACGACTCCAACTGGAACTCAGAATATAACAATAAATAGTACATCCTTTTCGTTTTCATCACAAGCTATTGGAACAAGTTATAGCATTAGTATAGTTAGCCAACCTACAAATCCATCTCAAACTTGTACATTGGGAACAGGAGCAACTGGAACAATGGCGACTGGCGGAGTTCGGTTGACTTTAACATGTACAACCGATTCCTTTCCAGTGCGAGTGCGAGTAGTGGGAATCCAGGGTTTGTTAGCTCCTGCAGGTCAGTTGAACCTAATGTTAAATGGTTCAACTACATTGGCTTTTCAGCAAGATGGAACTCAAACCTTCACGGAACAAATTGCAAGTGGTTCAACTTATACAGTAGTTACTACAAATTCTCCTGGGGGAACTTCAGGAATTATTTCAACAGGTAAATGCACAATTCCATCTAATACTGGTGTAGTTGGCGCTAGTGCAGTAACCGTTCTTGTCAATTGTTCAAATGGATTTACCGTACAAGGAACAATAACAAATCCGGGCGGTTCTGCTTCGAGCATAATCGGCAGTGGACTGCAAGTAGAAATCGTTCACAACGGATCGGGGAGTTTTTTCCCGACAGAAAGGGTTTCTCTAGCACCTGGAAGCACTCAGTTGGTTTTTTCCAATCCTATCCCAGCAGGTTCTGGCTATGAAATCCAAGTCGTCACGCATCCTTCCTCCCCGACGCAAACTTGTAGTATCCCAACAGGGTCAATGGGCACAATCTCTGGTGAAGTCACAAACGTTCAGATGGACTGTTTCTTGCCAGTCCCCGGATTTTCCATTGCCGGGGGCACTGTAAACAACGATCCCTCTTTTTCTCTTACTAATCTCGTATCAGGTTTTTCTGAATTTCGTTATACGACAGGAAATGGAACACAACCCAACCCGACATGTAGTACAGGGACTGCTATAACTACTGGAAACCTAACGGTCTCTGGAAATAATGTCTCCACCATATTTGTAATCCAGTGCCCAGTAAGTTCGACTTGGACTGTCTCCGAGCAATCGAGCATTATTTTTGCTTTGCAAGTAGCTACTCCTGTTATGAATCCTACAAGCGGAAGTCTGTTGGATGCGGGAACCCAAATTTTTTCGACGACAACGACCACAGGTCCCACCTATTTGTGCTATACGGTAGGAACGACTACTCCAACGGATCCAGTTTGCGGTTTAACATACAACACCTGTACTACGGGAACATTAGGCAATTACACCTACCCAGGCTCAGGAACAAGAATTGTTAAGAATCGATATTGCAAAGAAAACTACACTCAAAGTTCAGTAAGCTCTGGTACGTATAATCCAAATGTTTACAATGTTGGAGGAACCATTTCAGGTTTAACGACTCCGTTTGGGTCAGGTTCTTTCGTGTTGCGGCTAAATGGCGGAAATGACCTCACCATTGCGGCTAATGGAAGCTTTACTTTTGGAACATCTCTTGCTTCCGGTGAAAGCTATGCCGTCACCGTTCACACTTCCCCAACAAGCCCTTGGCAAACCTGCAATGTTACAAATGGTTCAGGCACGATCTCATCTTCCTCAATTACCAATGTTTCGATTTCCTGTACAATAAATCAATATACAATGACTGGAACAGTGACTAGTGCCACGGCTCTTCCTACTGGTCTCTCAGTTACGAATGGAACGCAAACTCTTAGTATTTCTCCTGGAGGTACTTCCACTCCAGTCAATTTTTCAACACCAATCAACAGTGGAACCGTTCTCAATTTCCAAGTAGTAGCTGAGCCGCCAGGCTGGGCTTGTTCAGCTTCCAATGAAACAACTGTCACCCTTGCTGGAGCAAATCTAACAAATGTCAATTTTCTATGTGTTTCGGGCTATCGAGCAGGAAACGGTATTGTGTCTAGAAAGCTTGCTCCTATGTCCTACCACTACTATAGAGCAAACGTAGAAGCCTTCGCTGGTACAGGGGCTTCTGGGTTTGTCAATAGCTCAGCCTTTCTTTCCACGTTTGCAGAACCGATGGACATCACATACGATGGAAGTAGCTATTACGTTGTAGACTCCCAAAACCATGCCATTCGCCGGATCAATGCGAGCAATACTGTAACCACCGTAGCTGGTTCGGGAAGCTCTGGAAATGATTCTGGAACAACAGGAGACCGATTCAATCTACCGCGGGGAATAGCGACAAACGGTACTTTTTTATTTGTTTCAGAACAATCGGGTCATCGCATAAAACGCGTTCGTCTTTCTGATGGAAATACAGAAACAATAGCCGGTGACAATTCTACCTTGAACCCTACTGCGACCAGTGTAGATGATACCAATCCTTTGAATGCGAGGTTCAACACCCCCAGTGGTTTGGCTCTGGACGGAACTGTATTGTACATTGCCGAACGCGGTGCCAATTCCATTCGAAGAATGAACTTAACCACGGGAGCAGTGACAACTTTGGTAACAGGTGGCTCTATCAGTTCTCCCGAAGGCATTACGCACTTTGGGGATTTTGTTTATGTGGCAAACTCGGGCAACCATACGATTGTAAGAGTCAACAAATCTACTGGCGTTGCAAGCATATTAGCTGGATCGAGTGGTATGGCAGCTTTTCGCGATGATACTGCTAATAACGCTCTGTTTAATGTTCCAATAGGTATAGCGACAGATGGTATTTATGTTTACGTGTCTGATTCTAATAACAATAGACTAAGAAAAATTGAGATTTCTACCCAGAAAGTAATGACTTTGGCGGGTATGGATGCTGGAAATAGCGTTGGCACGGGAACCACTGCCAGATTCTCAAACCCTAGATTCTTGTTATTCAACGGGACTACACTTGCCTTGAGCTTAGGGAATCAGATCCGAAACATAACAACGGGAGCATCTGACGAAGTTCGAGCTCATTTCCCATCGAATGGGGTATATACGAATCTGAATCCTTCTGGTTCTGCCGCTACCGTGACGGGTAGTCCTACCTTTTTAACAGGTCGCTATGCAGAAACGGAAGGTGCTTTGCAATTCAATACAGGATCTAGTCTAACAACAACAGCACTTATAGGAGCGACAAACAGCACCATTGCGGCATGGGTCTTTTGGGATGGAACTCTCACTGGCTCGGCCCAGATCATTTTTCACAATGGTTTGACAAATCTCAATGGGTCCGGACTTTTCATCGATAACGCTACCGGTCGATTGTTTGTTCTCCAAGGTGGAGGTTCTAACTTAGATGCAGGGATTCGATTGCCGGGTGGTACTTGGGTGCACCTAGCTCTAGTAAAGCAAACCAACCTATACACTGTGTATGCCAATGGAAAACCTGTTTTTCAAGCTACTTTTTCAGAAACCTCGCCTACGACTGAGTTTCGCATCGGGAACGGTGTTTCACTCAGTGGATACTTTGCAGGTCGAATCGCAGATGTACGGATAATAACCCGAGCCTGGGACATGGGTGAGTTGCACCATGTCGCAAAGCAGGCTAATTCTGCTTTAGTGGGAGCTGGCTTTAGCACCCACCCCGACGAACTAGTTATGCACTATCGGTTTAACAATAGCACAGCCGCAGAAGGTGCATTGGGCGGCACAGGAACTGGCAACGCCATAACTCCCACCCCTGATGCAGGCAGACAAGTAAACTCAGCTTATCGTTTCGATGGAACAACGTCTACATTCACAGCCTCTCCGGATGGGTTGCCCTTGGGAAACACTCGCCGAAGTGTTTGTCTAAAGGTATTTCCTTCTCGGTATCCCGATCCCGGTACCACCTTTCCTTTGTTTCAATACGGCAACACCTCGGTAGGAGGCTTAGGATTTAGTCTGCGCATGGGGAATCTCGGAGGAATCCAACAATTACTACTGGGAGGGGTTGCTAGCGCGGATGCTTCGGCAAACTTTGCATTGCCACTTCACCGGTGGTCTACGGTTTGTGGGGTTTTTAATTTTTCCACCGTGCAGATTTTTGTCAATGGGGTCTCGCTAATGTCTCCAACTTCTGTAGCAGGAATGAATACCGCGGCAGGAAATGTGAGAATTGGGCACGATGGAACCACTAATTTTTTCCAAGGCAAACTGGATGAAGTTATGGTCTATGCCAAAGCACTTTCTGCCTTTGAGGTAAGACTACTTTCTTCACAAATTCCAGTGGGACTTGTCGCCTATTACGACTTTAACGGAGACAATAACGATGTAAGTGGATTTAGCAACAATGCTGACAATGGAACCACTGCTTATGTTTCCAATCGCGATGGGCAATTTCCAGGTGCTCTCTCCTTCAATGGTTCACAGGGGCTTTTGGTGGATAGTATGGAAATCCTCCCTCGGGCAAACCAGCCTAGGACTATGTGTTCTTGGATCAATGTGACAAACTATAGCTCGTTAAGGACCATTGCCAGTTATGGAAATGTTTCGGCTTCTAATTTAACGCATCTATTGGTAGAGGCTTCCTATGCGAATTTTGCTGGTTTTGCCTCCGACGTAATTGGGTTTCACTATAATGTTTTAAATCGGTGGGTTCATTTGTGTGGCTCTTATGATGGAGCAACCATCCGGATTTATATCCATGGTGCGTTGCATGGATCCAATTCCGCTAGTTGGAATACTACGATTGGAAATTTTAGAATTGGGCGCAGGGTAGACGGAACACTACCGTTCGTTGGATCTTTGGACGACCTTATGATTTGGAACCGAGCTCTCTCGGACGATGAAATCAAAAGCTTGGCAGGCAATCATCCTACACATGTCGCTTCCTGGAATTCCACTGTGGCTTCTAGCAATTTAAAGCTACACTATGTGGCTGAGAGTTTAAGTAACCTTTCCAATGGTTCGTCGGTAACATCTTGGCCTGACCATTCAGGCAATGGATTTGACCTTAACAATACTTCCGCCGCACCTTCCTTCCAAACCAATGGAAACAACGGAAGACCAGGGGTCCAATTTAGCAGTGCAGGCTCACAATTTATACGAACCACAGTTACGGCGACTATCGGTACAAGTGATTCGACTACTTTCTTTGTCTTCAAACGAAATAGTTTAACGAATGGAGTGCTTATGGAGGCAGAAAGCACGAATGGATTGGGATTCACCCTCAATAATAACAGACTCGTTTTCGGAGCCGTTCATCCGACCTTGGGAATTGAATTGGGAGGAACAGGGCGAATTGTGCAATCGACTGCCGTGTTCAATTCTACAACTGATTCCTGGGTCACCCAAATCCGTCATTCTGTGAGTACAAGTGCTTCGATACTGAGATTGGGTGAGGATATAACGGGAACGACTACCCCTTCTATAACAAATGCAGGTGGTGTCCTAGGCTTGGGACGAGGGATTGCCAACGGAGGTACTCTGACCTACTTTGATGGAGTGCTTAGTGAAGTGATACGATTTAACAACAACTTGGTTCCAGCCGAAAACATAATTATCAGCTGTTACTTGTCGTCCCGGTATGGATTGATAGGCACTATTCCTTTGGTAACCTGCGATTGAGTCATTGATCTATCATTTTCCTAAGTTTTGCTTTCGAAGTTCTTTTTAGCGGCATTCTTGTAAAAAAATACACTACAAATGGGACTATTTGTCCTGAAAAGTCCTTGACTGTGCTGAGAAAGAAATCAGACCTGAACTTAGGAGAATTTCTATGAAAAAATTTTTACTATTCTTAGCCGTTGTATCGGCTTCCAGCTTAATGGCTCTTTCCGAATTGGAAAACCTAATGATCAAAGAGGCTTCGACACCAGAAGGAAAATCAGCCGCTAAGACCTATTTACTCAATGTAGCCAAGGAAAAAGAAGCGGCGGCAAAGCACCACGAAGACCGTGCTGGAAACTCGGCAGGAAAGGCGGCATCGGAAGTCGCATTCAAGAAAAGCAGTTTACAAATCGCAAAAGATCTAAAAGCGGAAGCGGTCGAATACAAGAAAGCCGCAGAAGGGATTAAATAAGCGCAGTTTTCTTTTCTTTCCGATCTCGATGATCATTCAAACGCAAAGTTTCGATCATCGAGAAATTTTTGTCGCTCCTAAACTGAACGACTTTCACAATGGTATATCTCTTGCGACCCATGCGAACTCTTATCTCCTTACTGCTAGCTGTTTCCACTTTTGCCAGTCTTTTGCAAGAGGTAGAGGAGGATTTTCGAAGTATTTTGCCAAGCAATGGCAATCTGACTGTTTCTGCAACCCAGTTATCTGACCAAGAACTTGTTCCTGAAGAAGTATTTTTCCTTTTTTCTCTGCGCCGTTACGATTTTCTAGACTTAGTTTTCCCTTTGGCTCCGCTTTTAAGTCGTAGTCCAAGCGTACATTTTGTCCGGTTTCTTGCCAATGAATCAGAAGCATTCTACTTTCGACTTGGTTTTTCTTTCCTCGACCTTCCTCCTCCTAACTTTTCTTAAAACCCGTTAGATCTTTCGTTCCTTAGCGAATCAATCTCTAGTGAAGCACACAAGGAGGAATTGTGCCCCTTTATAGAACTGTCTGTTTATCATTTCTAATGATGCTCTTTTTTGGGTGGGCTAGGGGAGGATTGCACGCCACTGACTTATCCACACCTAATGTGGTAGCTTTGTCTTTGGAGAAAGCGGAAGAATTATTTTGGAAGAACAATCTATCGCTATTGGCAATGAGATTCCAAGTGGATGCAAAGAAAGCTGGAGTTTTGCAAGCAGGTTTGTATGCGAACCCAAACATTGGCCTTGACCAAAGCATCTATGCAGAACCAACCCAAAGATGGTTTGATTTTTCTCGAGCCGGTCAAACTTCATTTCAATTGCAACAAGTATTCCTTCTCGGAGGAAAAATTGACAAGAGAGTTAAAGTTGCAGAAGCCAATGCAAAAATAAGTGAACAGGAGTTCTACGATGTCGCTCGCGCACTGTTAACAAACATGCGTCGAAGTTTTTACTCCATTTTCTATCTTAGGCAGGCGCTCCTGTTTTACGATGCGAGCATCATTGCTTTGGAAAAAACTGTAAACTCTTCAGAATTAGCTTACAAACGAAGAGCTATTCTAAAGGCAGAATACCTTCGAGTCAAAGCATTGCTTTTTTTCTTAAAGAAAGAAAGACAAGAATTAGTCGGTAGAATTCTAGAAAAAGAGGCAGATCTCAAAGTGCTATTAAACACAGAGAAGTTTTCCTCAGCTGAAGTAACCTTTGACCTAGAAATGCCAGAAAGTCGCATGGAAGAACTTACTCCAGGAGACTTAAAAATTGACGAACTTTTATCAATTGCGCGAGATATGCGACCTGATTTGCGCATTGCTTTACAAGCACTAAAATACGAAGAAGCCAATCTAGAATTACAGCATGCCAATGCGATTCCTGATGTTTCTTTAGGACCTTCATACAACCGAGCTGGAACTGCGTTTCAAAACTATTGGGGTATGTCCGTCCAACTAACGGTTCCTATCTTTGATAGAAACCAAGGAAACATACTTGCCTCTGAAAAAGCAATACAGTCACGAAAGCAAGAGTTGAAAAACAAAATTCTGGAAGTAGAAAACGAAGTGGTAGTGGCATTTGAGAAAGCTCGATTAAAGGACGAACTTTTTAAAAAATTCACAAACTCTTATATTCAAGAATATGCAAACTTATCAGAGGATATGATTTTGAGTTATGAAAAGAGATATATAACCATTTTAGAGTTTGCGGATTTTTTTGAAACCTATAGATCCAGCGTTGTCGAAATGTTGAGATTGCAAACTGATCGGATGGATGCCATAGAAAATGTTAACTTTGCTGTTGGGCAAGGTGTTTTAATTCCAAGGAAAAATCAATAAAGGATTGAATGTGTTATGTTAGATAAAATGAAAAACCTCAAAGATAAACTACCTTCTCAAGTAACAGAAAGCTCTCTTTTAGTAAAAGTCTTGGTACTGTCTGCTTTTTCTCTATTAATCATTGCCTCAGTGATCTATGCTTTTTCTGGAGAAGATAAAAAGAAAATCGTTCAGCCCAAAAAAGCGATCGTCCATGATAAAGGTCTAAGAATCGAGTTTTTTGCAGATAGCCCAGGTCTCGAACTTGTGCGGTCAATGGTAGTTGGTGAAGAAGGAGATTTCGTAAACATCGAAGCTCCTGCCCGATTGGTTGCTTCTACAAATCCTTCGGTGAGCTCTGGGATGAAAGTAGTTTTGTTTGAGTCGGCAGAACTCAATGAAACTTATGTAGGTTATGTGCATGCTAAGAACCAATTACTGCGTTCTCGAAAGAATTATTCTCGAATCCAAGATATGTTTAAGCATCGAGTAGCTACTGAAAAGGATATGGTAGATGCTGAGACCAACTTATCGAACGATACCGCAGAACTTGCGGAATTTGAAGGAAAGCTTCGTGCTGTCGGTTTAAATCCTGATGAAATAGAAAAGGCAAAAAATCAGACTGCATGGATTATTTCAGACATTCCAGAATCCCAGCTTCAAAAACTGAAAAAAGGTAAAAAAGTAAGATTAGAATTTTCATCTTTTCCTGAAGAAGATTTCATAGGAGTCGCGGAAGCACTAGGCGACAATATCGATCCAATCACTCGTACAGTTAAAGTTAGGATTGAGATTATCAATCGAGATTATAAACTCAAACCAGGTATGTTTGCCAGTGTAAAATTTGCTGATGAAGGAAGGAGCGATGATGTTGTCGTTCCATTTAATAGCATAGTTACTGTTGAAAGCAAAAATTATGTTTTTGTAGAACGATCACCTAGCAATTTTTATAGAACTGAAGTTGTCCTTGGAATTTCAAACAAAGACTTTGTTTCAGTTTTGGAAGGACTGAAGCCAGGAGATAGAGTAGTTACGCAAGGCACTATTTTATTAAAAGGCTTGAGTTTTGGATTTTAACTTTATGAGGCTGATTTACCCAATTCTTCCATTAGTTTTTACTTTGGTTCTAACAAGTCCAAAAAACTTGTTTGCTCAAGCGCAAAAACAATCCTCGGATGAGACAAAGCCCTATATAAAATCTGATAACCAACCAGAGCCTCAATTCAAACCAGAGCAAAATAGAGTAAAGAATTCTACAGAAACTCAGGATTGGGATGCCAACCTAAAACCCAAAAAACTTCCGAAGTCCACTAATTTTTTTGTTTATGGAGCTTCGATTGGTTCTCCCGCTGGAGCTAATCTAATGCTAGGTTACTACTTCAATGATTTTGTTTTTCGCGGATCAGGAATGAGGTGGGACTCTGAATGGTGGGGCGGACAAGCAGACCTCGGGTATTCTTTTTTTAAAACACCCATGATAACTCATAGTATTTCTCTTGTTTTGGGGACTTTTGGTGCTAACCCATATGCTCCCCAAGGCGGAGGTGGGGGTCGTGGCGGGCAGAGATATTACCCCTCAGGCTTGGACGTACCCGGATATGATAGAAACCCGATCAGCTTTGAAGACGCACTCATTCGATCTTATGTCAGTTCGATTGACAGTGATTTGAATCTCTTGCTTACTTATGAATCTCGACCAAATCAAACCGTCTATCTAACTCAAAGGTATTTTGGACTTACGTACGATGTTTTAGTTGGGAATTTCTTCCTACAGTTTGGCGGGGGAGCTGGACAAGGAGACTTTAAAAACCCAGTACTGCTTTTGCAAATGGGATATCTTTTTGATACCCGGGAAAACAAAGAATGATCCAGAAACTTATAGATTCCGTTTTAAAATTCAGAGTTTCTACTTTAATAGCAACTCTAGTTGCATTTTTGTTTGGTGTTTGGGCTTGGATTGACATTCGTAAAGAAGCGTATTCCGATATAGCCGACACCCAAGTTCGTTTAATAGCAAAATTTCCAGGTAAGGCGGCAGTCGAAGTCGAAGAACGAATTACATTGCCTATTGAAAGAGTTTTGAACGCGATCCCAAATGTGGTGGTTCGTCGTTCCAGAACCATCAATGGTTTGGTTGTTTTCCAATTTGTATTCGAAGAAGGCACGGATGACTATTTTGCTCGGATGCGCTTATTAGAAAGAGTGCGAGATGCCGATATCCCTGAAGAAGTTCAACCAACATTAGGTCCCATGAGTTCTCCGGTCGGTGAGATCTATCGATATGTTCTCGAATCTTCGGGAAATCATACGCCTATGGAATTGCGAACTATCCAAGATTGGATTGTTATGCCAAAGCTTTTACAGATTCCGGGTATCGCGGACGTTGTTACTTTTGGAGGCTTACCTAAGCAGTACCATGTAGTAACCTCACCGGATAAGCTAGTTCGCTACAAATTGACTATTTCGGACGTCATCACAGCAATCCAAGAGAACAATTCCAATACAGGTGGGAATTTGCTTTTACAGGGAGAGCAAGGTTTCCCCATTCGTTCGATAGGTGCTATTCGAGATCCTCGTCATATAGAGAATATAGTTCTAAAAACAGTAAACGGAGTTCCTGTATTTATTCGGGATATTGGAACCATTGAGGTTTCTCACCCCATTCCATCAGGGGTTCTGGGTTATACTGTCCAAAATGATGAAGAAGGCTACATAGATGTAGATTCTTCCGTACAAGGATTGATTGCAATGAGGAGATGGACGGATCCCAATATTATGGGGGATCGGATCCGAAATAAGGTAAAAGAAATCAATGAAAACTACATGCCAAAAGGAGTAGTTATTCGAAACACATATGATCGAAGTGACCTAGTAAATTACACTTTAAGGACGATTGGAAAAACTCTCATTGAGGGTATATGTGTTGTTAGCTTAGTATTAATATTTTTTATTGGAAGCATAAAGGCATCGCTTGTGGTTGTGGCAACAATTCCATTTGCTATGTTGTTTGCTTTCCTTTTGATGAATTTAACAGGAATACCTGCGAGCTTGCTGTCGCTAGGTGCGATTGATTTCGGAATTATTGTAGATGGGGCTGTGATCATGGTGGAAAACATCATGCGCAGGTATAGGGATGCGACTCCGCAAGAGAAACAAAAGGGTCTTTTAAAACTAACAAGTGAAGCGGGAGGTGAGGTTGGAACAGAAATCATTTTTTCAATAGCCATCATTATCTTAGCTTATCTTCCTATTTTTTCTTTCGAAAGAATCGAAGGGAGATTGTTTAAACCAATGGCTTTCACTATCTCTTTTGCAATCTTAGGTGCTTTGATATTTGCGATGACTGCTATCCCCGTGATCATGTCCATCATCTATAAAAAGTTTTTAACAGCCGAAAACCCGGAACCTATTGAATGGCACAATCCCTTTTATGCTTGGTTAGAGGTTCGATACGCAAGACTAATTGCATGGCTCGTAAATCGTTCAAGCAAAGTTGTAAAGTATTGCTTTTCTGTCGTAACAGCACTTCTGTTAATTGGCGGATATAGTTTGGGATCTGAATTCCTCCCAGAGATGGATGAGGGGGGTTTCAATTTGAGGATCTTTTTCCCAGTTGGTATTTCTTTGCCAGAAAGTCAAAAATTCATTCCTAAAATTCGAGAAATCATCGGGAAGAATGAGCAAGTTTCAGTAATTATATCGCAACTCGGTCGAAATGACGATGGAACAGATCCCCTTCCACCCAATCGATTAGAAGTTTTAGTTGGTCTGAAGGATTATAGTAAGTGGACAGAGCATATAACTAAACAGCAGTTGTTGTTGCGTATGAAAAACGATTTAGAAGCGGGAATCCCTGGAGCTCGGATCAGCTTTTCGCAACCAATCATGGACAACCTCTCAGAAGCTATCATGGGTACTATTGCTGACTTAGCGGTTTTTGTTTCTGGTCAGGATTTGAAAATCATGCGAGGAATTGCAAACGAAGTCTTAGATATAGTTAAAGAAATGAAAGGAGCCAGTGAATTTGGTATCGAACAAGAAGCTGATAGCGCTCAATTGACCATTACCATCGACAGGGAAGAGGCGGCAAGGTATGGAATCAATGTAAAAGATATCCAGGACATGGTCGAGGCGGCAATCGGTATGAAGCGGATTAGCACGCTATACGAAGGACCGTCGGATAATCCTCCAAAAACGCCCGCTAGGTTTGGTATCGTGGTTCGATTTTCTAAAGAATACAGAGCTACAAAGCAAGCAATTGAAAATATGCCAATCATCTCTCCTAAGGGAGAGAGGATTCCTTTGAGTGCCGTTGCCGATATACGTGAGATTGATGGGCCGACTATGATTTTTCGACAGGAGGGTAGAAGGGTCGTGACTGTCCGGACAAATATCAGGGGCCGCGATCAAGGGGGTTTTGTTGCGGAACTGCAAAAGAAAGTTAAGGAAAAAGTCAAATTGCCAGACGGATATGAAATCCGATTTGGTGGACAATACGAAAACTTAGCAAGAGTTGGAAAGCGTCTTGTTCAAGTAATCCCCTTAACGATCGGAATTATCTTTGGTGTTTTGTATCTTCTGTATCGCAATTTAAAATACGTGTATGTTGCTTTGGCTTGTATTCCATTGAGTTTAGTGGGAGGAATTTATGCTCTTTTGTTTAGGGGATATTACTTTAACGTTTCAGGTGGTGTAGGTTTCATTTCTTTGTTTGGAATTGCAACCATGTCAGGAGTGTTATTTGTCTCGCGAACGAATCATTTACTTCGAGATGAACCTTTCCTAAGTGTAAAAGATGCAGTAGAAAAGGCGGCAGTTATCCAACTCCGCCCAATGCTAATGACAATGCTTCTGGCTCTTTTGGGTTTAATTCCTGCTACTTTGGGGACAGGGGTTGGTTCTGATGTTCAGAGACCACTCGCAACCGTGATTGTCGGTGGTTTGTTTTCTGCATTGATACTGGTTTTGACTGTCATGCCGAGTCTATATCTTGTGATAGTTGGAGAAAGAAAAAATCCTCTTCCGGAAGCTCCCGATAAAGAAGACTTTGCAACGGGAGTCTCTCCAACTGCGCTATCTTTAGAGCCTATAATGGACGAGTTTCCTGAGACAAGACCAAAGATACTTAGAAAGCCTAGGGCAAAGAAAAGCTGAAAGATAATTTTATCCTATAAATAGTCTCAATGGTGAATTTTTTCAAAAAGATTATCCCGAAACTCAGATTCTTAAAGCGTATAGCTAAGTTTTTAATGAATCATAAGCGAGTGTCTTTGGGAAAAAAGTACCTATTGGGTGAAGGCATTGAAATTGGAGCCCTCCACAATCCCCTCAAACTTGCTTCGGAAAAAGCTAAGGTAAGATATATGGACCATTTTCCTGAGGACGAACTGAGAGCCCATTATCCAGAGTTAAATGGCCATAAGTTTTATGTAGATTTCGTAGATAATGGAGAGAGTTTAAAAACAGTATCTGAAAACTCAATTGATTTCATCATTGCTAACCACATGATTGAACACTGCCGAGATCCTATCGGAACTATTTACAATCATTTAACAAAACTGAAAACGGGAGGTATCCTTTACTACGCCATTCCAGACAAACGATACACATTTGATTCAAAGCGTGAATTGACAACTTTTCAGCATTTGGTGGGAGATTACCGCGGAATGAATGACGATTTTCCTCATTTTAAAGAATGGGTTCAATTCAGTGAAAGTTCTGGCTTAACAGAGAATCTGGAAATAGAAAAAAGATCTAGGTTATTGATGGATTCTCAGTATAGCATACATTATCACGTTTGGACGGCTCAATCTTTCAAAGATTTCTTAACTGAACTTGCTTCATTCCCTGGCGGAAAGCGATTCCAGTTGATTTGCTTAAAGAGAAACTTTGTGGAGTTCATCGCAGTTTTGAAGAAGCTTTGATCTTGAGCTAAGGACGTTTCGCACGATTTTTATTAAAATGTAACAAAAAGTTTCAAGTCTTAAGGACATAATGTACAGGTTTTCATTTTTTTTTTATTGCTTTGTAAAAAAAACCCTTCGAAAGTATCTGTCATGCTCTCGTTATCCAACATAGACCTGACCAAAAGAATTTCGATCCTTCCGATGCCGTTCCTAGGCGTTATTTTGCTTCTATTCTATTTGTTTGTAGATACTAAGAATGAGAGTTTAGATTTTTCACGAAAAGAGATTATTGGAACCGAAGCTATCGCCAAATCTTTGAAAGTCTCTCAAATTCAGAAATGGTCTTTAGACGAAACTGTAAAAAAGCAAATTCCATCTTTAGTTCTTGGTTTGTTCCAAGAGGCTTCACAGTTTAGTTCTTGGGAGGATGTTATTCGAGAAATCGGAGACACATCAAATCTCATACTGGATCCAGATTTAGATTCATTTTATATGATGGAAACAACTGTGGTCAGTTATCCAAGTAGAATTACCATTTTAAAAGAAATAGAGTCTTCTCTTACGAAGTTTAAAATTGCGGACTCTGAAAACAAGAAACTCCAAATTGAATCTGATATTCTAGGTAAATTTTCTCGTTTGCAATCCAATTCAAAGTCAATAGAAAGTTCAATAAAGAAAATTTGCAGGTTTTCACCCGAATATTCTGAGTCACTCTGCAACCCTTTGCTTGAGTACGAAACTAGCTTTCAAAGTTGGATCAGCATTGCCGAAGAAAAGGGACCAAGTGAGAAGAATTTAGAATCAGCCATAAATGACAAAGTAGCTGAAAGTTTAGCAAACATAGTAAAAACGAATTCGTCTTTAGAACTGGCTCTTCAAAAGAGAGTCAGCAATTTGGAATTTCAGCTTTATGGAAGTGTTTTTCTACTTAGCATAATGTTGGTAATATTTTCAATCTTTGTTTTTATGCTCATTCGCAGTATCACAAAACCATTGCTACAGATAAATGAAAAAATGGGATATGTGACTAAGGAACAAAGAATTGATTTAACCATAAAAATGGATCTCTTCGGAAAAAATGAACTGACTGATATTTCGTCAGAATTTCAATCTCTGATAGATATTCTTAATGGAGTAGTAAACGAAATCAATAGTACTACAAAAGAATTGCGACAAATTTCTGAAAACTCAAATGAGGCATCCAGCGGACTTTCTAGATCAGCGACTTTGTTTGCTTCGAATTCCGAACAGGCTTCTGCGGCAATCAATGAATTATTTGCTTCTTATTCTAATGTAAGGGATTCTATCAGTTCTGTTAACAGAAGTGTTCAAAAATCAGTATCAGAGATGGAATTTGTAAACGAAGCCATTGAAACGGTAGCTTTTTCTATGGAAGAGGGATTGAAAACTGGAAAGGAAGGAGTAGAGCAAAGCGATGCTTGCATTCGGCAAATCAACCTAATGAAGAAGTATCAAGATGAAATTGCAAAATTAAGCGGAGAAATTTCAGGGATAGTTACTATCATAAAAGAAATTGCCGAACAAACCAATTTATTGTCTTTAAATGCATCGATCGAAGCGGCCCGAGCCGGTGAGCATGGTAAAGGTTTTGCTATCGTAGCACAGGAAATTTCAAAATTATCCGAAAAAACAAATGAGAGCGTAAAACAAATCAAAGACTTAATTTTAAAAACTAAAGATGCTGTAAGTTTCTCTGTTATGCAGGTCGTAACAACCGAAACGGAGATTCTAAATTTAAGTAAGAAAGTTCAATCGATACATGATAAACAAGACGAATTGAAGCTAAATTTGAAAGAACAGGCTCGAATTATAGTCGAATCTTCTAAAAGTATCAAGAAAATCCAGGAGTTTACTGAAAGCTTAGATTTATCTGCTGAAGAACAAACGCGCGCTACTGAAGAAATCAAAATTGGAATTGATTCGGTTTCAATGGATGCTCAGTATTTGGCAACTTTAGCAAATGATTTCGAAATAATGAGTGAAAATAGTCTAAAAGTTTCAAATCGGCTTACGAATGCAATAGGACAATTCAGAGTTTAACTAGAAACTTAGGGAAAGACAACCCCAAAAATCGATTTAATATTCTTTTGTTCTGGCCTACTCCGCCGAAAAAATCTAAATCTAGTAGCAAGAAACAATAAATTCTAAAATTTTTGTGAGCTCGAGTCCGAAAAAAAGCTGGATTAAAACAGGGAATAATTCGTAAATCCAGCCACAATGGTGTTTTTTAAGCGGAACCTTGTACCAAACGTAGCGTTTTTTACGGGATTTTTGCTATGCTTAGTCCAGTGTGCTTCACTCGCTATCGTAGAAAAAATTACGGTCAAATCACGTGACGATGATGGGCGCGAAGTTTTGCAGATTCGAAGGGAAATCCTTCAAAACAACGTAGGCAGTTATGTCAGCAAATCAGATATTTCTTATCCGACTAAATCTTACAATAACTACACGGCTCCGTCTTATATAACAACTATCTGTTTAGAATCTGACGGGTCTTGTCAGAGACTAAAAAACCTCAGAGGAGAGTACTTTCTTCAAAATCTTTACGTGGGCGTGTTCTTTGCAACTCCGGTTGTATTATATGCTACATGGGACTTTGCTTTCAGCACGTATGTAACACATGCCTATCCAGGTATAGTTGATCCCACAAAGGGAAATCTAAAAAAAGCCCTCTTGGATCCTAATTCAAAGGCGAATCAAAAATGAATTTAAATTTTCCGATTCGAATCAAGATCGGAGCCGCGCACCTTGCTTTTGTATTTATTTTCTTCGGTTTTTGCAGTTGTACAGATTTGATCCTGAATGCTTCATTGGACCAAGAACAGTTTCGCAAAGACTGTCAGCAATGTAAAAACTCTTATCGTTTAGCTTGCTTAGCTAGGGGATCATCCAATCCGAATGTTCCTCCTGGAGCAATTTCATGGAGACCAACCATTACCACGACGACTGTTAATAGTCGACCAGTAACAACTGTTGCACCGTATTCTAGTGGAGAGGTTTTAATAATTTGTGAAGTGGAAGGATCCTTGTTTTGCAATTCACAAAAAAGTTGTAAAAGAGTTTGGAAAACAGGAGGGGATAGTGAAGAAGAATCCTCCAGCTCTTCAAGTTCGAGTAGTTCTAATTAAAGGTTAAAGCGGTTTTCCCTTTCTTTTCGAAAAATATTCGTAACGTATAACTCCCGATTGATACAAATCCCAATTTTGGAAACCTAAAATACCAACTAATTCTAAACTTCGGTGAGATTCTACAGAAACCCTTACCGTTTTTCCCAATCCCAAGGTTACACTTAAATTGGTAAACTTTCTAGGGTCAAAGAACTCTCGATTGTAAGGTGCTTCATGAATCCGTGTATAACATCCCAAACGCAAACTGAAAAAACTACCGCATTCTCCCATGCTTACAATACCAAAACCAAAGCTTTGCCCAAATCCTTGAAAAGAATTGCTTACTAATGAACTTACTTCAGAAGTCTTTCTCCAGCCACGACTGTATTCTTGATTGTATTCTGTTTTTCCGATACTGGTTCCAAAAACAAACGCCTCTGCTCCTACCTCCAATCCATCACCTGTCTTTACAATAAAAAGATCTGCTATCCCTAAACCTATATTTCCAATATAACGAGGAATTAGTAAACTGAAGTTACGAAGACTAAAGTCTAGATTTTTATCTTTATCCAATGACGATTGCACTTCTTTATATCTCTTTGACCATTCTGGTTTTTGAAATGGGGATTTTGAAATTATATCGAAAGCTTCATCTAGAGCATCTACAGAAGTGTCTCGATGCTTTCGAGAGGAAAGTACTCTTCCCAAGTCTTCTTCTAGCTGTGCTTGCAAGTCCTCTAACTCTGCAATATCCAAAAGAGCATCTAACAAGTTGGATTCATAATCTTGCCCTGTTTTAAAAATGGCGAGTTTTCTCTGAACCAAAGCAAGCCTAGCTTCTGACCATTCCTTGCCGAAAGAAAGGGCAAATTCGTGACTGTCCATATAATGAATGATTTCTTTAATTTCTTCAAAAGCCTCGTAAAAGTCTTTCTTAGTAGCAAGAGCTATGATTTGAAAATCTCGAAAAGATAAAATGGCGAGTTCAAGTTGTTTGATGCTGGAAAGAATGGCTTCTTTAGGTTCTGGGATTCTATCTTCTGATGGAGTTTCATTCCATTCTTTCAAAAGTTCAACGTAGGAATCTCGCATATCTTCCGCTTTTTCCAAAGTTAGGTTAGAATTTTTATCTATCTTGGCATTTAAATTATCGATCTTGGTTTTCCATACTTGGGAAAGAGCGGCTTTTCTTCGCAGTTTGATATCTTCTACCAATTTAGGAGGTGGAGGGACTTTTGTTTTAGCCGTTTCTGAAATAGAATCCATCTTTTCTAAGATTGTTTTGTAAAGATTTGAAGCAACGTCGTAGGACTTTTCTTGGTATTTGCGATCAGCTTCAGGAAGATAGGTCTCAACTACCAAAAGCCAGTTGCTTCGGCGCCCGGCATCCGACAAAGAACCTAAGGCGAAAGATGTGGTTGGAAATACTACTGGTTTCATATCCAAAGGCTTGAGTGCGGGAAGGGCTGGGATTTTTTTTTCATCTAACACATAACTTGACAAAAGGAGACTTTTTCCTATCTCTCGCAAATAATAGTAAACTTGAAAATCTCTAGCACGAATTGTTTTGGAAGAACGCGTTTCAAATTTATTCTGTGAATTCAGGGCAAGCAAACTGACTCGTATCTCATAAAAGTCTTGGTTCGTTGTAGCTTCTCCCATGATTAAAAACTCGGGTTTAAATACTGTTTCTACTCGGTTGAGCATGTCTTTGTTCTTTGAGTTTCCCATTTGCAATCCAATGCTAGTTTGCTTGAGAAGAGCGGCAAAACCGGCATCATCCAGAATTGTGTATTTGTTGGCACCTACTTCGAGAATTCCTTCCAACAAACCCGCATTTGCCTGACCTGCAATGGGCGAGGTCGAAGAAAATTGAATGCCTTGGATATAAAGCCTGGGAAGGCCAGAATCAGAAAAAATGGGAAAGGTGGGTTGAAAGAAGCTAAAAAATAGCGTCAGAAGAGTCCAATAGTTTAAAGTAGGTAAGGAAAAAGATAGGCCCTTCATTTTATCTAGATTGTAATTTTCCCATGAATCCGTGCATCAATTTTTAATACAGCTTGAACAAATCTTTCGAATTTTAACTTCTTAATTTCCACTGTTATAAAAATCTTGTACTTGTGTTGCTTTGCTTCTAACACTAGGATGAGAATTAATTATTGGTTTTTCGGCGTCTTGTTTTTTCTTTTGGCTTCCATTGAAAATTGCCAACCTCCCGAAAAGAAGTTTCCTGAGGCTAAGGGTGGGATACTCGACCTAACCAAAGCTGACTGGTCAATCTTGAAAGATGGCATTTTGCCTTTGGATGGTGAATGGGAATTCTATTGGAATACTAGGATTCCTCCAACTTTCCCTCCAGACACAAATTCTACTTTGAACAATTCCTTTATCCAAGTGCCTTTGCAATGGCAAAAGAAAACTGGATCCGCAAATGGCTTTGCCACCTATCGTTTAAGAATTCTTCTGCCTCCTAGTGCAAGCCTTGGAAAACAGGCTTATCTCCACAAAACGGCAATTTATTTACCAAATATTGGTACAGCATATGAGCTCTTTTTAAACGGAGAGAAAGTAATTGAGCAAGGAAAAGTCTCATTAACTCCGGAAGACTCCAACTATTTTATGAAACCAGAAATCTTGCCTTTAGAGGAAATCCTTTTTAAAGAAGGAAGAATGGAACCCAAGGAAGCCATTTCAGAATTAGATCTTGTTTTTTACGTGTCAAACTTTGAACATCCTAGGGCTGGAATCTGGGATACTTTATTCTTCGGGAAACAAAAAGATTTAGAAGCTGTTAGACAAAGGAATTTATCAATAGATTTAATACTAGCAAGCTCTCTATTTATAATGGGTTTCTACCATCTCGGAATTTTCTTGAATCGTAGAAAGGAGAGTTCTGCAATATATTTCGCAATCTTTTGCTTCTTCATCGGAATTCGAGGACTAGTTATCGGCGATCGATTTTTGTTAGATGCCTTTCCAAGCTTGCCATTTTTCATTTTAGCAAAATTGGAATTTCTGAGTTTTTACTTCGCTTCATACATTTTTAATCAGTTTTTTCATTCTTTGTTTCCAGAAGAATCTTCAAGAAAAGTTCACAGTTTTTTCGGATGGCTTTTAATTCCATGCAGTTTGGCGGTAGTATTTTGTCCGTTAAGTTTATACGGAAAAATATTGCTAATTGTTCAAGCCAATTCCATTTTTATGATTTTTTACATATTTTTTGTTACGGCTAAGGCTATTCGTAAACAAAGATCTGGAGTTTTGCTATTTGGTCTTGGATGGATTATTTTATCGTTAGCAATCATTCATGATATTCTAAAAGCCGTCGGAATGATTTTTACCCCAAATATTGTGGGCAATGGTTTACTTTCTTTTATTGTTTTCCAAGCAATCATTCTTTCTCGAAAATTTGCTTCAGCATTCACACAATCTGAGATACTCTCAGAAAAACTTAAAGTTATATCAGAAGATTTGGAACAAAAAGTCTTAGAAAGAACGCAGAGCTTGCTTGAAGCGGAGAAAAAGGCAATAGAGTCAAAAGAAGTGGCAATTCACCAACGGGAGGAAACAGAAGCTCTAAATTCCCTTCTAAAGAGTTTGAATGAGAAAATTGAATTAAAAATCATCATGCAAAAAGTAAAAGGTTACATTAAGAATAAATACCAGATACAACACTATGGACTTTCCATTGTAGATGCAAGCAGAGAGTATTTAGTAACAATTGATGGCGATTTTCCAGATTTTTTGAATGAAGAAGAAAGACTTTATGTATCGAATGCGAAAACCAAAATTCATGGTGTGATAGGTGGTCATGCGTTTGCTTTCAAAGCAAAAAAACCTTTTTTTATTCCAAGAATTCGAAAAGGAGCTATTACTGAAGAAGAAAGCCGAATTCACGATTATTTAAAATTTGAGAGTCTCTTAATCATTCCATTGATTTTAGAAAATGAACCAATGGGATTTTTGGATTTATTCAATGTCGGTAGGTGGGAGCTCAAAAAAGAGGATATCACGAAACTCTCCATTTTAGGTGAGCAATTAGCAGGTATAATCTACGCTTCCAAGCTCTTCGAAGAGAATCGGCAAAAAACGAAAGAGTTAAAAGAGACTTTAAATATAGTCCAAGAAGATTTAAGCGTTGCTAAACGAATTCAAGAAAGTCTTCTTATACCAAATATATCCGATTTTGAACCTTTAAAGATTCATAAGCTATATCTTCCCATGACTGAAATCGGTGGAGATTTTTACGATATAACAAAAATGAATGAGCACACATTTCGAATTTTCATAGCTGATGCAACGGGGCATGGGGTGCAAGCCGCAATGATAACAATGGCGATCAAAGGAATCTTCGATTCTGTCAAAGCTTATGAGTTAGACCTAGCCTCAATCATGGATATTTTCAATAATGAATATGTACATCGTTACTCAGGATTAAACAGTCTACTTACGGCACAGATTATCGAAATAAATTGCCAAGAAGGAAAAGTGAGCTATGTCTCTGCCGGCCATCCTTCTGCACTAGTTATTCGAAAGGATTCTCATGAACTTCTTTCTAAAACAGGAAGAATCGTTGGAGTAAGAAAATATAACCAGTACGAATCAATGACCGTAGACTTTCCGAAAGGTTCTCGATTGTATCTTTATACGGATGGAATCTATGAACAATTCAATGAGAAATTAGAAGAATTTGGGGAGGATCGCTTGCATGATTCTTTAATTGCTAGCCGTGCAGATTCTATCACTACATCCGTACAAAAAGTGATGATTGATCTAGATCAATTCTTAAAAAATGGAAAATACCAAGATGACATAACTGTTATCGCTTTGGAGTTTAGTAAGCAATAGCTACAATAAGTACGATCGAAGGTCTAAATCGTAATTTGATCATAAATTTTATGTAGATTTCTTTATTTCAACCCCTTGGTTTTCTTTTTGCAAAACTAGACTTTTTTTGATTCGAGCCACCAAACGCTCTATTTGAGTTTCTTCCACCTCCGCCGGATCCATGGATTTTGGGAGCTTTTCCCGTATGAAATTCCACACTTTTAGAATGAAAAGGATGTTCTCGATTGACGGGAATGCTGATTCCAATGACTTTTTCAATGTCTTTGATCAAAGAACGTTCGTCAGCTTCACAGATAGAATATGCAATTCCAGAAGTTCCAGCTCTTGCGGTTCTACCTATTCGATGCACATAGGTTTCAGGAACATAAGGAATTTCAAAATTGATAACATGTGTGATATCATCAATGTCTATCCCTCGAGCGGCAAGATCTGTGGCAACAAGTGCCCTAGTTTTTCCAGCTCTAAAGTCTTCTAATGCGCGTTGACGTGCCGATTGAGATTTATTCCCATGAATGACATCGACCCGTACTCCATTTTTACTTAGGAGCTCAGCAATTTTGTTTGCTCCATGTTTGGTTTTTGTAAATACAATTCCTCGCTTTAAAGTTTTGTCTTGGAAAAGATGCAAAAGTAAATCTTTCTTTTGTTCTTTGTCAACATACATAACTGACTGAGAAATCAATTCTACCGTAGAAGAAACGGGTGTCACATCAATACGAATGGGGTTGTCTAAAATTGTGCCAGCTAACTTTTCAATATCTGGTGGCATTGTAGCGGAGAAGAACAGGTTGTGCCTTTTTTTGGGAAGGTAGGTTAAAATCTTTCGAATAGAATGTATAAAGCCCATATCAAGCATACGATCTGCTTCATCCAAAACAAAAACTTCAAGGTTTGCTAATGAAACAAATCGTTGATCCATCAGATCAACAAGTCTTCCAGGGGTTGCGACCAGGACTCCCACCCCTGAAGCCAATGCCTTTACCTGCGGGTTTTGGCCTACTCCCCCAAAAATAACTGCGGTTTTCAATGGAAGAAATTTTCCATAGATCTTAAAGCTATCATTTACCTGGACTGCGAGCTCTCGAGTAGGGACTAACACCAAAGCCCGCGGTTGCTTAGGAACCAATTTCTTATTATCTTTGATCAAATTCTGCAAAATGGGAAGAGCGAAAGCCGCTGTTTTGCCTGTGCCAGTTTGGGCACAACCAAGCAGATCTCGTTTTTCTAAAAGTAAAGGAATGGCTTGGATTTGTATTGGAGTTGGTTTCGAATAACCGGATTCTGTGATAGCTTTGATAATTTGCGAATCTAGATTTAAGTCTAAAAAGGTTTCATTTTTCTTATTCAAGGTTTGCCTATGTTTATGAACCTAGAATTGATTATCCATATTCTTTGCATAGAGAGATTATTCGCAATTGTTGATCCAAATGACAATGTTTTCCGCTGGTCCAATCCAGATTTACGTCCGCATTCGGTCGAGACAATTTTTCACAAAGGGGAGAAACACTTACCTGATTCCTTAAAACGATATTATGATGAAATTAAACTTATTTTGGCTAAAGGAATTATTGAAGAGTAGTTGATATCCAAACCCTTCGTTGTCACTATGATTGAATAGGATGTCCAAATGAAGATTCAAAAATTCAGCTTCTCTCTCGCATTCACAGCTCTGGCTTTTTCCAGTTCCATTTTCGCAAATGATTTTGCAGTAGCAGGTTTTATAAAAGGCAAAGTCAGTGTTCTAAATGCTGAAGATACTTCAAAGCTCTGGAAGGCATTAAAAATAAATGATGTTCTAAAGCCTGGAGATACCCTGAAGACGGGAAATGGATCCAAAGTTGATTTATTGTTTAACGAAACTGAACTACGGATTCAACCTAATACAACTTTCACCCTAAATGAATGGGATGCAAAAAAACAGATATCAAAATCTTACTTAGAATCCGGTGCCGCTTGGTTTAAGGTAAAGAATTTTAAAAAAGGATCATTCGAAGTCATTACACCAGCATCTACGGCGGGTGTTAGAGGAACAGCTTTTGGTGTTTATTTTACACCGAAGGAAAAGAAAGCCTTTACTTGCGTTTGTGAGGGGAAGGTCGATGTCAACGGAACAATTTTTAACCAAGGAACAGGTGCAGGTGTAACACTCGGTTCAGGCGAAATGGAAAAAAACGAGTATAAAGAGCTTTTTAAAAGAGTAGGAACTGAAATTCCTGGTGCGACTCTCGAAGTTCAAAAAAAGTTAAAAGACAATCCAATGCTAGGCAACTGCTTATCGTGCCACAAACCCGTTGGGTGGGAGGCAAAAGGGATTACTGTTGATGAAAAATACGGAAAATAGTTATTAAACTTCTCAAACAGATCTTTTTCTCTTTTCTCTTTCTCTTCTCATACTTTTTCTGCTTTGCGTTAGTGGCAGAAGAAGTCGTCACAACTAAGAAAGAAGAACCTGATGGTTATTATGGTCTCAAAGTCGGAGCAATTCTAACGCCTACTTTTGGGTATAGAGTGAGGGACAAAGCTTCTGGAGTTTCAGATACCACTCAGTCCGATAGAACTGGATTCTCGATACCTTGGACTCTTTTCATGATCTCAAAAGAATGGGACAAAACTGGTATAAAAGTCGAGTTTTGGGGAGAAGTTTTAAAAAGTAATGTTCTATCTGCTGATACCCAGGTAGACAACGGTTCTAAATCAAATCCGCATGTTTTTGCTATTCGAAGAGCCAATGTTCAAAAGCTTTGGGAAGTAGGGGCTTTTCAACACCGAATCATTTTTGGAATGCAAGAACTTCCACACATGCATAGTGTTTGGGGAGGATACTACGATTGGCGCTATATGGAAAGATCTCCACTCGAATCCTTGGCATTTTCGGCAGATCCAGTAGACTTGGGACTCTCATACCTTGCAACTTGGAAATCTCTCTCGGCACATATTGCAATCGTTAACGGAGATGGATATCGAAGCTTGCAAAACGCGACCAACACAGGATATGATACAATTGCTCGTTTGAGCTGGGAACATCGCTGGCAAGAGAGCTTGAAAACTGGTTTGCACTTTTTGGGGCGACATGGAAATTCCTTTGGATATGCAGGGAATGAATGCTTTGAGGGTAGAACTAGGTGCCTTCCTTCCGATAACAACGTCAGCACACAGTTGCAAGGAGATGTTAGACTTTCTCAAGATCAGACTTATGCCGCAGAGGGCAACATTCTTTGGCGGGAATACTTGAACATTGGATTAGGTGGCATGTTTAAGAAAAAATTTGGGGGAACCGTTCGAGATGCTCTGGCTCCCACACAATTTCCCAAGCAAATCAGTGAAACCACTGGACGCGGAGCTTATGGTTGGGTCGGACTAGGAACAAGTTTCATTCGATTGGTGTTTCGAGGTGAAATAGGGAATGGTGGGCCAAATCCTGGGCTACGAACTACTGAATCCAATCTTCAAGAACCTTGGGTTCGTTTAGCAGATGCAAATACTCTACAAAGACCCACATATTCCGATAAGTCATACTATGTTTCTAGACAAGTTTATTTAGAGTATTTACACACTGAGAATTCGAGATTCGGCATTGGATACATAGAAACTAGATCTTATAATTCCAATGGAGAACCAAATAAGTACTATATTGACAACCTCTCCAACCAAAGAACGGCAAGCGATTTCCAATCTCAGTTTTCAACACCTTTACCACCAACGATTTCCGAGTACGGAAGACTCGACCGCAACCTGTTTCTCAAAGCCAATTTGATCTTCTGAGCCGCTTGGAAGAAATTGTGCACTGCACAAAAAAGAGTTGATCTAATTGAACCCCGGCTGATACTGGTCTCAGATTTGTGCGATGCACAAAAAGGTTGCCATGAAGCGAAAACGACTCATTTTCCCCTTTTTTCTATTCTTTCTTATCGTGGGGGTTTCTCACGAACCCTATTCCTTAACAGTTTCTGGCGTAAATGAGGGATCGCGTCAGCTCCCTCCGGATGAATTTCTCTCAGTTCTAGACCGAAAGGCTATCGGTTGGACGGAACAGGATAAGTTGGATCTTGCCTTTACAATTTGGAAAGAGGCTCCCAAACTGAGAATTCCAAAGAATGATCCCGACTTCCAAACGGGAAAAGACGAAGTGTCATTGCTTCTTGCCATCATCCATGTGGAATCCCGATTCAATAAGTCGGCAAAGTCCAGAAAAGGTGCGATTGGCCTTATGCAAATCCAAAGAAAAACAGCACAGTGGATTGCCGAAGAATTCCAGATGGATGTTGCCTACCAAGATTTGGAGAATCCAGAGGTCAACGTTTCGTTAGCGGTTGCTTATTTGAATTATCTGATTGGTAAAACTGGATCTGTCCAAAAAGGTCTTTTAGCTTACAATGCTGGGTTGCAGGGATTTCGAAAATGGGGCGGAGTTCCTAAATACAGCAAGGATGTAAAACGAGAAACTAAACGAGTGTCAGTTGAGCTTTTGAAAACAATCTTATAGAGAAAACTTGAACAGCTAGTTTTCTGTTAGTTTTAAAAGAACATCGGCATACCAAGCACAGTTTAAATTTAAGTGGTTGTCCTCATGTCGATCTCTTGTCGAAACATCCATGCGCGAAGTATGGATACCTATTAGCCGCCATTGAACTTCTGAGGTATCTAATGATGGATGTTGCGATCGAACTACTACAGGGGCTCCACTAGATCCACGGTGCATTTGTGCATCCGTTAAAAAGTAGCCATGGCCTTGGAATCGAATTCCGAAGGAAGTTGCAATGAGAGCTTGCCTCGCCACTGGCAGTTTATGCAGAGTGTCGTAAAATCCAAGCGGAAACCCAGCTATTACAGCAGAGGTTCCCACTTCAATTCCATCTTCCGGTTTTACAAGATTTTGAATGTTAAAAGATTTCAAAAAGACTCTTCCGCCTAATGCTCGTCTATCTAATTCTATCGCACAGACATCTACTTTATCTGACCAATCGTATGTTTCTCTCCATGCAGGTCTTCCGTTCTTATAAAGAGGAATCGAAAAATCAGTAGTGATCGTAATGTTTGTGCGATCTAAATGCAAGTTGATCAGCAATATGTTAGGTTTGTGCCCCGTGATCTCATCAATGACAACATGCCTTGCTGTGACTAGAAAAAGACGTCCCTCCCGTTCAAAGAAAAAACCAGTAGCCTTGGTCAATTCTTGGGAATGGAACATGGTTTTGACATTTGTAACACTTAGCAAAAGGGACTCGATCAAGCTTGTCCCCATTGACTAAACAAAGAGAAAGAGGAGATTTTCAATATAGAACTGGGAACTCTTTCCGAATCTCTTCAATTCCTTTTAAAACTTGGGGAGTGAGTTTGATTTCAATTGATTCTAGGTTGGACTTCAATTGAGTCAAATTGGTTGCTCCGATGATATTGGAAGTTACAAAAGGACGCGTTGTGACAAACGCCAAAGCCATTTGGGTTGGATCAATATTGTTTTCTTTAGCTAATTTTAAGTAAGCATCAACTGCGGCATGTGCCCGAGGAACATCCCTTTGGTTGTGTTTTCGCAACATTGTCCATCTTGTTCCTTCCGGCACTTTGCCTTTGGCATATTTGCCAGAAAGAAGCCCTGTGGCAAGGGGAGACCAAGCCAAGAGACCTACTTTTTCTCGAACAGAAATCTCGGCTAAATCAGGTTCGTGGGTTCTGTAGAGCAAGCTATATTCGTTTTGGATGGAAACCATTCGGGGATACCCTTTTTTCTCTGCAAGTTCCAGGTATTTCATTGTACCCCAAGACGTTTCGTTAGACAATCCAACATAGCGTATCTTTCCAGACTGAACACATTCTTGTAAGGTTGCCAGAACTTCTTCAAAGTTCTCCAAAACTTCAGTCGTGTTGGTTCCGTCCGGCTTGTAGCTCCAATACTGACCAAAGTGATACGATCCACGGTTTGGCCAGTGCAATTGATACAAATCTATGCAATCAGTTTGGAGCCTCTTCAGTGATTCATCTAAGGCTTCTAAAATGTTTTTTCTATCGATTTGGTAGTTACCACCTCGAATCCAGCGCAAACCAGCTCCAGCTACTTTGGATGCGAGAAAAACTTTGTCGCGTTTTTTATGTTTAGCGAACCAGTTACCAATGATAGTTTCTGTCTTCCCATAAGTCTCAGGGCTAGGTGGGACGGCATACATTTCCGCAGTATCAAAAAAATTAACCCCGAAGTCCAAAGCCATGTCCATTTGAGCATGACCTTCTTCTTCCGTATTTTGCCTGCCCCAAGTCATTGTTCCAAGGCAAATGGCACTTACGCTTACATCTGTATTTCCGAGTTTTCTATATTCCATAATTTTCCTTTGGTGAATGAATGAGCCTAATCTATGATGCTGGCTGAGTTACTTTTGGTATTTCGGGTGGGTACAATTGCGGTGGACGAGGGATACAGCTCATCGAAAATCCTTCAATAATATAACAAATAGAATCTTTGGAAAGGCATTTGATGCTTTTTTGGTATTCCAACCCTTCGATTTCGGTCGGGATATAGTAACAGACCATCTTGTCCTGAGAGATCCACTTTTTTGGATCAGGAGCAGTTTCTTGGGTTTTTATTGGGGAAACAGTAACAAAGAATGAGAATAGAATGGAAAAAACTAAAAACGGACTGTAATTTGGTAAGACTCTCATATCTCTCAAATCCTTTTAAAAAATCTTTCCAAGGTCAAGTGTATATTTCCATCTTGGATTACAGTTCTGGGTTGATAACAAACCGAATTGGATTGTTTTTCTTTGATTCAAGATCATGTAAACAATCATTGATTTCATCCAGTGGATGAATGCTTGTGATAGATTTTTTTAAATTGATGGTTCCTGCTAGGTACAAGGTGATTAGCTCTGGGATTGCTCTGCGATCAGAACCGTAAGAACCTCTAATCGAGATTTGTCTTTCGATTAAGTAAAACGGCATTGAGATGGAAAGAGCCTTGCGGCCAATGCCAACCAAAACGATCCTTCCTCCTCGTTTAATGGCT
This sequence comes from Leptospiraceae bacterium, assembly GCA_027485405.1. GTDB lineage: Bacteria > Spirochaetota > Leptospiria > Leptospirales > Leptospiraceae > Leptospira_A. The sequence goes on from JAIXRB010000105.1 coordinate 43,695, forward strand.
CGCAAACTATTTTCGATGTTCTCCATCACTCCGGTAAAATCAGCTAACAAGTCTATTTCAATATTCTTTTCTTTTAGGATTTTTCCTAAATTTTGATTTCCAGAAATTTGAATCAAATATGTAGCTCCATAAAAACTTGCATTTTCCAGGGAGCCTGCATCAATATCGACAGCTATTATTTTGTTAGCTCCAAGTGCTTTTGCAATTGCCACAGCATGGATGCCCAAACCTCCACAACCGACGATACAAACGTCATCACCTGGTTTCAATTCTCCTTGGTTCTTTAAAGCATGGTACGGCGTTGAAACCGCATCAGCTAGAATTGCTCCTTCTGCAAAAGGTATGCTTTCTGGCAATTTATGTAAATAGCGCTCTTCGATCGCAATAAATTCCGCATAAGCTCCGTTTTGGTTAAATCCCAGAACACCGATTTCATCACAGAGATTTTCTTTTCCCGAAAGACAGTGTGCACACTTTCCGCATGAAGTTCCTGCGGCAATCACAACCCGATCACCCTTTTGAAATTGGGAGCAGTCCTCTCCTAAGCTTTCGACAATGCCAGAAGCTTCGTGTCCTGGTACACAAGGGTAATGCTTTGCTTTGAGTTTTCCATGGAGAATCAAATGCAAATCGGATCCGCAGACTCCACAAGCCTTTACCTTTACTAGAACCTGATTGCGAGCAATCGAAGGGGTTGGAATGGATTCGATTTTTAAGGATCGAGCCTGGGAATGAAGAAGACCTGCTCTCATAATCTCTTTTTTTATGTTCATTTTTCGCATTTTCAATGAAAAAAAGAGGGGGGAAAATTTAGATTTTGGTCGATTTTTTTACTTTTGAATGTTTGAAACCGAAAATAAAGAAGAATGAAACTCTGGGATTCTCTAAAAATGAAGAAGCTATTCCTTGGAATAGCCATGTCCGCTTCAGTTTTGTTTCTTTCTCAGGCGCATGCCGACCAAGCCAGTTCAAAAGCAACACAGTTGATTCGAGTCAGTTACGGAATCAAAGACAATCGGGAAATGATTCGAGTCCTCAATTCAACGATCACAAACCGCGGAACCGAACAAGAAAAAGCATACTACCGACGTTGCATTTTGCACCATATGGAGTCCGAAATCCTCTACCAAGAAATGGCTCTGGGAGCTTCCTTTGCTGAATTGCGTAGAACTCAAAATCTCTTAGTTAAACTATATCAGATGGTCGTAGAAGAAGAGATCAACGAATTGCAAAATGAATTTGTTGCTTTAGCTGGAAAATCCAGTGGACGTGAAAAGCCCGAAACCCGGGAATACTTTCGACTCGGCTATCGTGAGCTAGTTGTTGCTCGTCAAAAACTTCTGACTTCAAAGAACTCTCGTCCTTTTTTACCGGCTTTGAAGCTTCATGATCTCTCTTTCGCTTTGCATGCTTTGAAAGATGCGGAAAAATACATTGTTCTCTTAGGTCTATTGCATGATTCCAACCAAGATATGGATCGAGATGCAAAGAGCTTTGAAAGACTCCTTGCTGAGATTGATCGAATCATAGTAGGCGATAAAAATAAGTACAAAAGATTTCTTTTTGACAGTCGCTTTGAAAATTTCGAAGAATCTGATTTCTATGTAATCACATGGGCAACGGCAAGTTTAAGTGATTTAGAAAGTCCAATGCCAGACTTTGATCCAGCTTACAAGCGCAATCCTTCCATGCCGGACAAACCAAAAACGGAATGAGCTCTTTTCTCTGGCAGTATCCTGTCACTGCGGGATTTGCTCTTTTTCTTTTTTTACTTTACCCCATTGTTTCGATTTTTTTTCCATCTAGCATTGTTAAATACTTTTTAGCAGTTCCAGGGCAATTTGAACCAGTCAACTGGATCTTGTGTACTTTTTTTCATGGTTCTTTTGAACACCTTCTCTCCAATCTGATTTTTCTACTAGTTTTAGGACGAGTCGTAGAAGAAAGACTTGGTGCCTCAAAATGGCTGTTATTTTATTTTATGGCAGGGCTTATTTCTGTGATCGGTGACTCTTTTGTTAGGGGATTTATACTAGGCGATCGAACACCGATTGTAGGAGCAAGTGGGGCAATCTCTGGATTGGGTGCCGTTGCTACATTACTTTCTCCTTTTCGGTTCCCCTTGAGTCGCCAAAAACTCATTCCTTTTCCTGTGTTTTTAATCGGATGGCTTATGATTTACTCAGATTTTACAAATCTCTTCGTAAAAGACAATGTTGCCCACTGGGCTCATCTAGGGGGATTTTTCTCGGTTTTTCTAACAGCCTATTTGTTGGGAGAGGAAGAGCGAAAATCCATCCGAACTGCCTTTCTCTTGAATTTCTCCTTTTTTACATTGACCTTAGTTCTTTTGTTTTTTATCAACAATAGGTAATGAAACTGGATTTCCAGGCTTGGGACTACACTTCTGAGGATTCCTTCCAACTGGCTGATTATGCTTTTGAAGGCTCAACTGAATCAGGTTGGGAAATCTTTCGAAATGGAGAACCCTACTTAAAACTAGGCGCAGGCTACAAACTCCTCAAAACCAAAACATGCGGAGTATGTTCTACCGATTTAGATCGCCGTTTTTTACCCTTTCCACTTCCCCAAGTGATCGGTCATGAGCTAGTTGCCGAAGACCTAGACGATGTTCCAAATCCAAAGTCCTATGTAGTTGAGATCAATGACACATATGAAGCTAGAGGCGAGTCTCCTTCCGATGCATTTTGCGAAATTGGGCTCCCTACACATTCTCCCGAAAGAAGGGTGCTTGGCATAGATAGGCTCCCAGGTGGATTTGGGCCCTACATTTTAGCTCCGGTCCATGCGGCCATCCCCTTTGATGGATTAGATGCAGATATTGCTGTTTTGACAGAACCCTTTGCCGCCGCTTTACAAGCTGTAATTTCCTCTGTTCCGCCAAATGGCTCAGAAGTTGCTGTTTTAGGTCCAAGAAGGTTGGGCAGTCTTGTGTTAGCGGCTCTGGTTGCTTTGAGAGCAAGTCGTTCATTGGATTTTAAAATCACAGCAATTGTTCGACATGATCATTTGGTGAACCTAGCAAAAGAAATAGGCGCAGACGAAGTCATTGATTTGCGTACAACTACGGTTGAATCTCTCAAGTCTCGGTTTGATATTCTCTATGATACAACTTCTACAGAATCTGGTTTTATTTCTGCACTGAAGCTAGCAAAAAAAGAACTCCATTTGAAAACCACGAATGGTCAAGTTATGTGCGGGCTCAATCATTTAACAGAATTGGTTGTTGATGAGCTTTCTATTCTCCCATTTTCTGAACAAAATCTTTCGTTTCATTGGCCAAAGGAAAAGAGACAAAACAAAAACATTTTTGTTTCAGAAACAGTATCTCGCCAAATAATCGCTAAAGTTCCAAAAGAGATCAATGTATTCCAAGGTTCTTTTGAGGATGCCGCTATTTATTTGAAAAATAAGGGTTCTTCAGCAAACGATTTTCCTCGTTTTGATCTAGCCCTAGTCTCTAGCCCCGAAGAAATCTCAAGGGCAATTCGACCTATCGTTGGGTCAGAAGAATCCTTAGTTCGTCCAAGAGGAGCCATACTTGTAGATTACTCTACCGCTTCTACTTTTAAAGGAGAATCAAAAGCCTTGCTTTCTTTTTTCAAAGCAGGCAAGTCCATTCGATCTTCTCGTTGTGGCGATTTTCATCTGGCTTTACAGCTTTTAAAAGAAAATCCACAGGTAAGCCAAGCTTTAAAAAATCACCTAATCTCTCACCGTTTCCCAGCTTTAGAATTGCCAAATGCCTATTCATTGGCTCGAAATCCTAATGCTATCAAGGTGCTCATCCAGCATGGTAACTAACCTTGAGTAACAATTCTCTTAATACTAAAGAAACAAGTTTAGGTCCTGAGCTAACTCAAATCGAAGATAGAATTTGGGAGATAGATCTTTCAAGTCTGCGAATCTTTTTTGGGCTGTCCATTTTAGCACGAACTTTGGGAGAAGAGATCAATGACAAAATTTCTTCGTCACCAGGAGATATAAGCATTGTTCACAAAATAAATCCTACCTTAAACCATGAATTGGTAGACATGCATATAACTCATGTTCAGATTTATGCAAGAAACGGAGTTTTTAAAGATTGGATACTTTTTAGAGAGAAATTCCAAGACGACTTAAGATCTGTTCTAGGGACTTTTCAAAGACAATCCTTGGCACGCAAAATTCATCCAGAATTTTATGGTGAAAGTCCAAGAGAGCAAACATCTGTTGCACTTTTCTTTCCTTTTTTAGACAAGCAGGGCACTCCACTGGTTCCTTACCAGATTTTGATGGAGAGAGTCACCTCCACACAAGACATTTCCGATTTCTTTATTCGAATTTCCATAGAGGCAACAGACGGTGGAGTCTTAAACTTAGAAAAAATCCCTCACGAAATCATTCAAGATTATGAATCCAGACATTACATTGCTGGTTCTTCGAAGATAAGTGAATCACTAAACAACACAATTACGACTCTTGCAAAAAAAGGTGATGATTTTTTTGAAGAGGAAAACAGTCATTTCAGTAAAATTTTTGAGCAATTGGAGAAAACAGCCCTAGGTAGACTGAGTCACATTCATTTCTTTTGGGATGAAACTTTTGCTGATTTGCTTTTATCTTCGGTTCCTAGCCAGAGCTTACCAATCTTTAAAAAGCTCTTTCTATTGTTGGAAGATACTACAATTACAAAGTTACTAAGGTCAGGAGCCACTATCCAAGCTAAGCTGGGTAAAGCAGTTGTTTTTGTTGATTTGTCTAGACTTGATCGCATAATTAATTTTAGTTTTAATAAGAAGCGAAAGCTTTTTGATTCTCAGTTTTATTTAGATCGTATGCCGAGCGTAAAAGCCCTGGCAGAAAAGAAAAACCATAGTCTCGACTTTTCCCAGATCCATGTTTTTCTGATTCATCATATAACTTCAGAAATAGTTTCTATGATCGAATGTTTGAGACAGCTAAAAGTAAAAAGCTTGGATGTTTCCTTTGTCAAATACGGAGGAAACATTCCTCCTGTTTATTTAGATATACTTTTAGACATTCCAACGGATCAGTTTTTCATGGCAGGCTTGGAATTAAAAGTCACAAAGGAAAGAAGGGCCTATTACGGTGTTTCACCTCTTTATAGTGACTTTTCTAAGCATAGTGAATTTTCAAAAAAACTAGAAGCAAAGCAATTAGGTTTCTTTGAAGCAATGCGCGAACTCGCTTCCTATCTTTTCTTAAACAAAGTTATTTCGTTAGGAGATGGTAATGAAAAGATCATTTTAATTGAAGATGGTGGTTATGTGGCTCCTTGGTTCAATAAGCTATCGTTAGAAGGTAAGTCTTTGTTTGAAGTTTGCGAGCAATTGCAATTAGCTTGCCCCGAAGATCTCAGAAATCTATCGTTTGCATCCTTTTTAAAAGAAAGAGTGATTGGCACTGTGGAGCATACTCGAAACGGATTTGATCGATTGAACAAAACAGCGCAAGACTTAGGCGGGTTGCTTTTACCTGCTTTTTCAATTGCCATTTCTGATAATAAAGCAAAAGAAGAATCCAAAGAAGTTGCTCATTCCATTTTAAATGCGATTGAGAACACTTTGCACGGTCTTGGGAAGGTACTTTCTCAAAGGAAAGTGCTATTGCTTGGATCCCGAGGCAACATTGGAAGTTTTTTGAAACAGTATCTTCTCCAGGGAAGATTGCATGAATCCAAAGCAAGCATTTTAGAAGTTGACCTAAAACTCAAAGACTCCAAAGAACAGAATGCGTATGCTCAGTGTAAGCAGATTCCCATTTCCGATTGGGCAGACATAGATTTAATCATTGGTGTAACAGGTGCTTCCATTTTAACTAAAGAGTTCTTCTTGCGTTGGATAGAGAATTCTAAGAATGAAAATTTGTTTCTTGCTTCTGGATCTACAAAGACCATTGAATTTCAAGATTTTATCTCCTGGTTAAACGAAGAACTCTTATCCTCAGATAAAAAACTGGGAAGTGTTCCGTTGCAAATTAGGGTTGAGAGAATCATTGACCCACAGACGCAAATGGATCTCGGAGCAAAAATCCAAATGATTTGGAAATCAGGATCAAACCAAAAGAGTAAAAATGTGTTTTTGATCAGCGATGGAAGCCCTGTCAATTTCTTGTTTTATGGCGTACCCACAGAATCCATGGATCCTATCATTGCTCAATTGATTTCAGCTTCTTTGGGAATGGTAAAGCACTGGGCAAAGAATACAATGCCTTTACCAAAGCTGTACGCCGTTGA
>JAIXRB010000080.1 GCA_027485405.1 Leptospiraceae bacterium
TATTCTACGGGGTTCCGACTGAATCTATGGATCCTATCATTGCTCAATTGATTTCGGCTTCTTTAGGAATGGTACAGCATTGGGTAAAAAGTACGATGCCTTTGCCAATGCTGTATGCTGTTGACCACGAGATTGATGAATGGGGAAATCAGAAATGAATAAGCATGGTTTTTTTCAAATCACGCAAAAAGTTTTTTTAAGAAAGGGTCACTTGTTTCTAATCATGCGAGATAAGAAGTCTGGTCACGGTGATTTACCTGGTGGTAGAATGACCGAAGAAGAATTTTTTGAGGATTGGACAAACAGTGTTTATCGAGAATTGGATGAAGAAATGGGAAAGCAGATTTCATACAAGCTCAATCCTGATCCCATTTTTTTTCACAAACATCGAGTCAACGAAGGAAACCATCCTTGCATCATAATCGCCTACCAGGCTTATTATATTGCTGGAGAAGTTCAGATTTCAGACGAACATGATTTTTTAGATTGGGTCGACGTTAGAACTTTTCAGCCACAGGGTTTCTTTTCGGAATATATGCTTGAAGCTGTCACTATTTATCAAGAAAAATATGCATAATCTCTACTTATCACCATTCCGTTTGTTCCTATTCCTTTTTTTGTTATGTTTTACTTGGTATTCAGCTCTTTCAATTAGGCGAATGGAAGATCCTGAATCTCAAAAAGAGAATGTCGAAGTGGCTGTTGTTGAAGAAGAAACAATTCCTGAAGTAACCGAAAGCAAACCGATTGAGCCCGAAATCGTAAAAGAAGAAGACACCAACCCTACAGAAGCAAAACCAAGTTGGACAAACATTCCAATCCAGACCAATGGAGAAAACCGAAAGTATGGCAATCTAGTCGCAATGCAGACCTTTTTCCATTGGACAGATTTCTCTTCTGAGGAAGTAATCGAGAAACGCGTCAACGAGTTGTTAAGTGCAGGAAAAAATGCAGGCATCTTTGATAAAAAGACAATCGTTGTTTTTCCTGAACATTTAGGCACGGGATTTCTATTTTTAGATGAACAATCCAAGGTCTTTAAAGAACAGAGTTTTTCTGGTTCTGTGCAACTAATGGCACAAAGACATAAAGAGGAGCTTTTGGGATTTCCTGCATTGCCAACGGCAAAAAAACCTGTTTTAGATTCCATGATTCGGTGGAAATCCAAGCGAATGGCGTCGGCACTTCAAAACATTTTTTCCAAGGCGGCAAAAGCGTATTCAATTCCGATTCTAGCGGGGTCGATCATCTTACCAGGACCAAAAATTGTTCGGGGAGAGCTAGTTGTAGATACTAAGCAACCTCTTTACAATGTTTCTGTATCATTCGGTTCGGATGGTCGAATTATGGAACCAATGGTGAAAAAGACGGTTCTTTCCGAATGGGAAGAGTTGTTAGTTGAGAAAGGTGACATAAACCAAAACCGAGTTTGGATAGTGCCTGGATGGAAAGTAGCAGTGTTTCTTGGCGAAGAGGTTTTCTCGGAAGCTTTGTATGATAAATTGAAAGGACGACCATTAGATGGTATGGTATCAAGTGCTTTTGGAAATCCTTTTGGGAAGCCTGAGAACCTGCAAAGATACATAACTGATTCTGTTTCGGGTATGTCAGAGAAAGACATTTGGATTAAGTACGGAATGATTAAATACATTCAACGCACAAAAGCTATGGATCTAATTCAAGTCTTCTCTATGGGCAGTTTTTTAGGAAATTCTCCAAAGGTGAAAACATTTAACATACGTGATTTTCAATTTAAGGATGAAGCGTCTTCAAGCTCGCCTTTAATTATGAATTTGTATTTTTAGCGAAAATAAATTTGACAATTTTTTTATTATTTAGAATATCTTTTGAAGGAATCGAGCATGGCAAAGAAATCTGAACAATCAAACGAGTTTTATCCAAAGTGCCCGCTCTACACTAGGGAACTAGAAATCTGCCCTAGCTCCAAGACTCGATTGCAAGAAGAAGACATGAAACAGTTGCTAGGTATGTGTGTAACTGAAAAATACAAAACTTGCAAAATTTTCATGAACAAAGGTAAAGAGCAAGCCGCTTAGTTGCTTTCTTCCTCTTTCATTTTTCGAACTTTATTGAAATACTCGAGCGCTTTCCATTCATCTTCTTCAAAGACCAAGTTACCTACAACTAAGTCCCCAACCTTATTTTCATAAGCAATCAAATCATTGGATAAAACCCAGAATCTCTCCACAAAGAGAGGTAAGCTTTCTTTTTTAGAGCCTAATATCCACCTTTGAAGGAGTCTGGGGCTTTCTTTTGTGGAAAGAATGAAAGTATCTTTGGTGCTCAGTCTTTGCGAATGAATGAAAGAATAGCCAATACCAAATCCCTTAGTGAGAAATGTTTTGTTATTCGTTACAACTAAAGGTTGAAGATTTAGATCTCCGATTTTACCTGAAACCACATAACCAAATTGATGTTCAAACGGTAAGTAAATTGGACTTACAATTTCTTTTGATAGCAGATTTAATTTTTCTTTGTTTGGATTAAACTGATAAAAACAGTATGACCCACCTATGCCGGAGAAGATTAAGAATTCGCCTGAAAAGGGCAAAATGCTGATCTTTGATTTAAGTTTTGGAAAAGGCGGTGGGTATTGGCTTTCTACTGCGACTCGGATAGGATTTTTGGGTAAAGAAGTCTTTTCTGAAAAAAGATCATTTTCTAAAAAGTAGAAGATTTGATTTCCACCATCACTGATTGCAAACGATGCATTGCAATCTAAGTAAGATTCTGATTCGTAAAGCAAAGATAGATCGGTAAAGGAATACGCAGTAATTTTGCAGACATTTGCTGTGTTTGATTTATGTTGTAAGACTGCCATTTGTCCATTTCCAGAAATAGCAAAATCTGAAATAATGTAAGGAAAGGACTTAGATTCTACTTTATCTTCCGCAAGAGTCCATCTAAATAAAGTTTGTTCTTCCGCCCAAATGAGAACTTGTCTGTTTTCGGAAAGTCGTACAATTCTTTTTCCGATAAGTTTTGATTCAGATAACTTCCATTTTGTTTCATGTTTGAAGTAAAGCCTGTTTTCAAGAAGTGATAGAGCCTTTGCATATTTTTCTTTCAAAATCAGTTCATCAATCTCTGTCTTCCAATTGGGAGGTGTCGGAGCGCACGTAATGAAAAGTAAGACGGCAAGGGTAGAAAACCCTTTCAGATTCAATTTGATTCGATTTCCTTTGAAAACACTTCTTTGGATAAAATCCCAACTTTCTTAGTATCCATAAAAGCAAATCCACCGGTGACGATAGCTCCCAATACTGGAATCCATCTGGCAAATTGTTTCCGTAAAATGCTTCTAGTTACCATCAAACCAACTTTTTCTAATAAAGATTGGAAGAATTTGACAGTTGTTGGGCGAACTAAAATGCGAAGACTAGATTCTTCTATCACTTTTCTAAAAACTTGAGCACTTCCATGTTTAAAGATGCAATACAAAAGGAGCTCCTTAGTCACTTGGGCCTCTTTTCCATGAAGAGCGGCTATATCCATCACCAATTGCCCCTGGATGCGGTAGATCATCATCAATTCGGGTATAATTGTAAGAAGACCCAAAGGTCCGGGCGGAAGGGAACATGTGGCACTGACTAGCCCAGTTTTAAAGCAAGCGTTCTGAATTAAGGAGTCCGCCATATCGCCCGGAGGCTGAACTGTAGGAGCATAGGGGCTTCGATAGTTCTCAAATCCGCTAAAAAGCTCTACCAAACCTTCTAAAAAAGAAGGATTTTCTCGGGATTCTGGATTTGATGGGTTGGGTTTTTGGTTTATCAAAACAAGGCTTCCTTTAACCTCAACGTAAGCATGATCGATCGATTGAAAAAAATTCAAGAAAAATACCTTCGCATCGAAGACGAATTGGGGCAAGCCAAAGAGCCCGATAAGTTAAAATCTCTCTACAAAGAAAGATCTCGGTTAACTCCGGTTTTCACTAAAGCAAACGACTATCTGAATATAATGAAAGATACCGAAGACGCAAAGCGATTGTTACTAACAGAGAATGATCCAGAAATGCACTCCATGCTCAAAAGTGAATTGGAAGAAGGGGAAGCTCGGCTCATTGAGCTAGCAAAAGAGCTCGAAATCATGCTTCTTCCGCCCGATCCCAACTCTGGAAAAAGTATCTTGGTTGAAATTCGAGCAGGAACTGGTGGAGAAGAATCAGGGCTTTTTTGTGCCGATCTGTACAGAATGTACTCCAAATTTGCGGATAAAATGGGAATGAAGACGGAATTGGTTGACAACAGTCCAACAGGTATTGGCGGTTTTAAAGAGATTATTTTTTCTCTGGATGATGAAAAAGCTTATGATTATTTTAAATTTGAATCGGGAACCCACAGAGTCCAGAGAATTCCCGCCACAGAATCAAATGGACGAATCCACACTTCAGCTGTAACGGTTGCTATATTGCCTGAAGTAGAAGAGAAAGAAGTAGATATCAAAGAAAGCGATCTTCGCATTGATGTGTACCGATCTTCGGGTGCTGGTGGACAGCACGTAAACACTACAGATTCTGCTGTTCGTATCACTCATATTCCCACTGGTGTAGTGGTCGCCTCACAGGAAGAAAGATCCCAGATAAAGAACAGAGATAAAGCTATGCGAATCTTAAGGGCTAGAGTTGCTGACCAGATCACTGAAGCGGCAAAGCTGAGTGCAGATGCCTTAAAAAAAGCGCAAGTAGGTAGTGGTGATCGCTCAGAAAGAATCCGAACTTATAATTTCCCTCAAGGAAGATGTACAGACCATAGGGTAGGATTTACGTCTCATAACCTCCCAGCTATCATGGAAGGCGATTTGGGTGAACTTATTGAAGCCCTAGTCCAAGAAGATCGATCTAAGAGATTGGCTGAAACCAAAGGATAGAAATGTACTTGCTTAAGAAGGTAAAAACAATACTATTTAAAAGTCCTTTGGATTTTTAAATGAAGAAACTTCCATCCTTTTTTTCCACATTACACTTATTCTTTTTTATTCTTTTAAATCTGAACTGTGTCCCCAAAAAAGATGATTTCAATTCTACTTTGGTTTTAGCGGTAGTGTTGCAATCGCTAGTTGCTAGTCAAACTGCCGCCGCAAATTCTGCGGTTCAGCCAAGTTGCTCGACACCAGGAATTCCTACAGATCCTTTGTTTTCAAACCAATGGCATTTGTTGAACAATGGAACTACCACCGGTGCTGTGTCAGGGGAGGACATTCGTGTTTCCGATGCATGGAATGCTGGTTGCAAAGGAAACGGAGTCAGAATAGTCACGGTCGATGATGGAATGGATCTTTCTCATGAGGATCTGATTACAAATTATGACAGCACTTTGAACGTAGATTTTTCCTCATTGGGGACTTCTGGATTTTTTAATTCCAATAGCTGTAGTACCACCGGGCTTGGTTGCCATGGTACGGCAGTTTCTGGAATTATGGCGGCAAGAGACGGAAACAACATTGGCGTTGTAGGTGTAGCACCGCGAGCAAAGATCGGAGCTCGGAACGTTCTGTACAATTCTTCTGATTCCAACTCGGGGACCGCGATGTCTTCCAATGCAACAAATGTTTGGGTTTCTAATAATAGTTGGGGTGCCGCAGATAACACAGGTCAAACTGCCGCGTCCGGAAGCCTTTGGCAAGCGGGAGTCGAGTCTGGATTTACGAATGGAAGGAGTGGCAAAGGAACTTTATTCTTTTGGGCGGCAGGCAACGGTGGAAACCTCCTAGTCAATTCCAACTCAAGTGGACTCGTTACTTCAGGTTCTGCACCTCGTGACAATTCAAACCATGATGGACAAGCAAACCACTTTAGAACCTTTGCTGTGGCCGCGGTTGGTAACGACGGCAAAAGAGCCAGTTATTCAGAGGAAGGAGCCAATCTGTTGATCACAGCCCCCTCCGAAGGTACAAGCGGAGTAGCGATCACAACAACAGATATCACTGGATCTGGCGGTTACAACACATCAGGAGCTTCTCCTCAGCCTTCCAACTCGAATTATACAAATTCTTTTAATGGAACTTCTGCGGCATCGCCAGTTGCGGCAGGGGTTGGGGCACTCATTTTAGAGCGAAATCCTAATTTAACCGCGAGAGATGTGCGAGTGCTTCTAGCAAGGGCAAGTCGGCAGAACGATACAACGGACTTAGACTGGATCACCAATGCGGGAAACCTTAAGTTCAATCACAAATACGGATTTGGAGTGGTGAGCGCAAGTCTTGCTTTAACGGCGGCTCAAAGCTGGACATTGCTAGGTCCTGAAGTGGTTACTGCTTTCCAAACAGGTAGTCTTACAAACGCAACAATTACAAACAACTCCCAAACCGGGGCTGTCAACACAGTTGCCATTAGCAATTCTGGAATCGGTAAAGTTGAGTTTGTTGAAGTCAATGTAACTGTTACTACTGGTGCTAGTGATGATGCCGGGGATTTGTTTATCGAACTGACATCTCCATCAGGGACAAAAGCTCGATTGCTCGTTCCGAGAATTTGCTCGGCGTCTGGTTCGATAAGGTTTTGCAATGACCTCACTAATTGGACATTTGGAGCCACAACCTTTATGGACGAACCAGCTAATGGAACGTGGAGTCTAAGAGTTGCCGATGTTTGCAATAAATCGCCTGGAACGGGCAGTGGTACAACTACTTGCACATCTTCTACATTGTACTCCTACACGCGTTCAGATTCTAATTTTGCTTATACGAACTCTAAAAACATCGCAAACACGAACCACACACTCTCTTCTTGGTCCATTCGGATCCGGGGTAGAGCTAACTAACAATTAAAATCACTTGGGAGAAAGACTATGATATCTAAACGTTTCAAAACTAAAAATGGATCTTCTTGGAAAAAAAACCTAACGGGTTTATCGTTGGTAATTTTTTTAACAACCTGTGTTTCAGGACCTTCATTCTCTCAAGACCTAACTCCTTCAAATTCTTTTTACTATGACGGAAAAACAAAAGTTTTTCTTGAAGTAGAGGACGGTATGCTCGCTGAATTTGGAAACCCCATTCAACCTAATGATAATGGTGCCAGATCAGCTGTAAAATCTAGTGATTCCTCGGCAAGCCTCGTAAAATCTCATGGCAACTTAAACCTATGGAAAACAAATTCGAAGTCAGGAAGTGTTGCCGTTGCTAAGTCATTGAATTCAAACTCAAAAATTGGCTACTCGCCTGTGTTTCGAACCGGAAAATCAGGATCACTCTTAGCCCTCCCAGGAAACATCTTAGTGGAGTTTGACGAAACGATGTCGGATGCTAAAATTGAGACTTTCCTATTGAGCAAAGGTCTTAAAATTAAGAAAAAATTAGACATACCAGGACGAAACTTCTATGAAGTTGAGACTCCGGCTGGCGTTGCTTCTTTAAACCTTGCAAACACTTTGTTTGGACAGCCAGGAGTGATCAGTTCTTCACCCAATTGGTGGCGCGAAGCGGTAGCTAAGTAATATCTTCTTCGTCTATCGCATACAAATACAAAAGTCGGAGAAGGTCTTCTTTCTTAACTGGTTTGGTCAAGTAAGATGTACAACCAGCTTTAAAAGCCTTATCGATATCTTCCTTTAATACATTTGCAGTAAGAGCCACAATGGGGACTTGTCTTTTACCTTTGGTTTCTTCTTCCCAGTTTCGAATCAATTGAGTTGCCTCGATTCCATCCATAACTGGCATCTGCATATCCATTATGATAGCAGAAAATCTGTTGGAGTTTTTTAAAACAATGTCCACAGCCTCTTGACCATTAGTTGCAACGGTTAAATGAAAAGAATACTTTCTAAAAAACGCCTTTAATAGAAATACGTTTTCTGGCGAATCTTCAACGATTAAAAGATTCATTGTCGGGAATGAATCTGGTTCAGGGACTCGCTTCTTCCCTGCGTCAAGAGAGGCTTTAGATTTGCCTTCTATTTTGGGGATAGTCCAAGGAATCTCAACAAAAAAAGAAGATCCTACTCCTGGTTTGCTTTCTAACCAGATCTTACCTTTCATTAGTCCAATGATTTTTTTGGTGATAGCAAGACCCAGTCCAGTGCCACCAAATAGCCGAGTGGTGGATGTATCCACTTGTGTAAAACTTTCAAAGATCCCTTTTTGTTTGTTCTCTGGAATTCCAATACCAGTGTCTTTGACTTCAAAAACTAGTGTTTTCTCTGCTTCAGAAATGCTTTGACTTCGGATTTTCCATAAAATAGAACCATTGCTTGTGAACTTAATAGAGTTTCCCAATAAATTGATAAATATCTGTTGCAACCTGGCTTCATCCCCAAGTATAAAATCTGATTCTAAATCAGCTAACTCTACTTGAAGAGAAATTCCTTTTTCTCTAGCTCGCAAAATGAAAATCGAAACTGTATCTTCAAGAAATTTAGAAATAGAAAATATACTCTCGTCTAAATCAAATTTCTCGGCTTCTATCCTAGAAAAGTCCAAGATATCATTTATTATATTGAACAGGGCTTTTCCAGAATTCTTTAGTGTTTTTAAATAGCTTAGTTGTTCGATGCTCAGTTCAGTCTCACTTAAAATTTCAGCCATTCCTAAAATAGAATTCAAAGGCGTTCGAATTTCGTGGCTCATCGACGCAAGAAAGTTGGACTTTGCCAAGGAAGCATGTTGCGCGATTTCTCTCGATTTTTGTGCACTTTCCATTTGGGCTTTAAGTAAGTTCTCTCTATTTACCTGCTGGGTAACGTCTGTTACTTGGATCATGCAGAGATACTCAGGAATCGGAATCAACTGAATGTACTGGTCCATTCGATTGTTTTTTTCTTGTTCTCTTTTGTTTTCAAAAAAAGGGAAAGGGCTTTTGTTTAAAGTGTGACTGAGGATGTAATGATGCCCATTTCGCAAGCAACCTTCCACACTTTTAAAAAGTCTGGTGTCTTTGAGTTCAGGGAAAACAGATAGAAAGGGTAGGCAGTCGATTTCGACGTTTTCCAAGAAAAGATGCTTTTTTGCCCAATTGTTTAGAAACAGAATCTCCTTATCTTGGTCCAAGATAAAAATTCCGGCGTTTGCCATATACAACGCGGCTTTGAGACTTTCGAGAGGTAAAAAGATCACTTACTTTAGTTTATTGATTAAAACTTGGGATAAGTCTTTCAGACTAGAAATCTCCATTAGAAAGAAAATGTAACCTTTAACGTCAATTCCTTTGATACTATAATCGATAACAACTAACAAAATTGTAGCGTTTGGAACATCTTTTTCAAAGTTTTCTCGGAATACAGTTTGGTATTGACCAACAAAGAATTCTGGAATCTGAGTTTCAATTCTCATGCTTCCCAGATCTGCTAGAGTAGAAAGGATTGAGTTTAAAATTATGTTTCCAATTTCACTGAGAGCGTCTTTTTCAAATTGAGACACTTCATCGATACTCACGTAATCTTTGATCATCATTTGGACAATCTGGAGGCTAGATTTTTTTTTGAAAAGGAGGAGTGCCGCACCTTTGCCTAATCCCCCCTCAAATTTTTGTTCAATGGCACAAATGTCTTGATCGGTGAGATCTTCGACTTCGTTTAATTGCTCAGTGGTGATAAGTTTGAGACTTGGAACCGACAAGAGAATCTCATCAGATATCATCTCGCTAAGGAGGCTTGCCGCCGCACCCAAGCTGATATTGAAAATCTCGGCAAGTGCGTCTCTCTCTAAGTCAGTAAGTCGGTTTGAGTTTGGCATTTAGTTTAGGAAAGGCTTCAATTTCTCGGCAGTTATCGGTTTCTCAATGAGAGTCACTCCGTTCTCTATTGCCCTGTTCTTGATTTGAGCTTGGATGTTTGCAGTGATGAGCACCATCTTGTAATTTGGGAATTGGTTCTTTGCTTTTTCGACAAAATCGAGACCCGAAAGAATTCCAGGCATGTTCTGGTCCACAGTGATTAAGTCTAGATGAGGTATTGTAAGTAGCATTGGCAGAGCCTTGTCGGCAGAATCTGCCTCGAGGACATCCCATTCTCCCCCGGACTCGGAAATGATTTTTCGAATCATTAACCGGGTGACTGTGCTATCATCAATGACGAGTGCTTTTTTCATAAAGTTGGAGCAAAAAAGAGAATCATCCCCAGTCTATACAGGAAATGGGAATGTTGATTAGACTTCAACAAATTCTTTGAAATCAATATCTTTAGCTTTTATGAAAAAAAACCTGATTTCTTTCTACCTTTTTGTTTTCAGCCAAGTATTCCTAAACTGCGAAACATCACCTAGCAAATGTTCGGAAATGGACTGTATGGAAAAAAGCGACTCTAAAGAAGGTTCAGAATTTGTAGGCGAGATTCGAGAAGGATTTCATACCACTTATTATCAAAATGGTGATTGGTTTGAGGGCATTTACAAGCTCGGAAAGCGAAATGGTCTAGGGAAATACTGTTTCCAAAGTAAAAACTGTTTGGAGGGAGAATGGAAAGACGATTTGCTTCAAGGCAAAGCGATCATTCGAAACCAAAAGGGTTCGATAGTACTCGAAGGTCTTTGGTTGAACAATGAATACCAAGGTTTGTACAATCCGTACTCTAAACCGGATCAAGAAAAAGCAAACTGAGACGGACTGCTTCCCTTATCCAGGATTTAAAGAATTGAAGTTTCGTATTCCCAGAGAATCGTAGATTTTAAGCGTAGCCTTAGACTTGTTTAGTGTATACATATGAATTCCATCCACTTTGTTGTCCAATAGGTCTCGCACTTGCTCCGTTGCCCAATGGATTCCCACATTTTCTGCAACTTGGTCATCCTCTGCTCTAGATAGAGCCTTTAAAAGCTTGCCAGGAAAGCGGGAACCAAGTGACAATTCAGCCATTCTTTGAATGCTCTTTCGCGAAGTAATTGGCATAATGCCCGCGACAATAGGGACTTTGATTCCAGCAATTTCGCATCTTTCTAAAAAATCGTAAAAATCTCTATTGTCGAAAAACATCTGTGTGCAGATATAATCAGCACCCTGGTCAATTTTCCATTTTAAATGATCGATTTCGGATAGCCGATTGGGCGTACCTGGGTGCCCTTCTGGAAAACCTGCGACTCCGATTCCTAGTTTAGGAAAATTTGTTTTTATATATTGAACTAATTCACCAGCAAACTCAAACCCACCTTCAGTTTTTGAGAACAGGTTTTGTCCTTTTGGTGGATCACCCCGAAGAGCCATAATGTTTTCTATTCCCGACTCTGAGTAGTTTTTCAAAACAGAGTGAATTTCTGATTGAGTTGCCCCAACGCACGTTAAATGGCTTACGATTGTTAAGTCGGTTTCTTTTTGTAGCTTTATTATTAAATTATGAGTCAAATCACGAGTCGAACCTCCCGCGCCATATGTAACACTCACATAGGCGGGACTCATTGGCGATAATTCTCGAATGGTTTGAAAAAGCTCTTCCGAAGCCTGATGGTTCTTGGGAGGAAAAAACTCGAAACTGATGGAGGGCTTTTTCTGAGATAAAACTTCCGAGATATGCATGCTTCCCAGGATTCTAGGCTCGTTTATTTGCTCAAGCACCTTGTGAAACCAGAATCATAGAAAGATAGGGAGATTTTTTTTACACGAATCTACCCCATTGAAATCCGAAAATGAAGTATGCCTTACCGACTTTTGAAGCCAGATTTGGGGACTCGATTGGATACAGTTGATTCTACCAATCGATATCTGAGATTGGCAGGAACCCCTCCGGGATCTTGGGTTTCAGCACAAAACCAAACCCAAGGTAAGGGCAGGGGACATAACAACTGGCTCTCTTTGGGGGATCAAAAACTCTTTTTTTCCGGTAAAGTCCAGTTTCCTGAATCGCACGCTTCTTTGACTTTGTTTTCTTTGTTTATGGGAAGCGCTATAGTTCGAACTACTCTCGAAATATTTCCTGAGTTAGATGGAGAGTTAAATATCAAATGGCCCAATGATATTTATCGTTCCGGTAAAAAGGTAGCAGGAATACTCATCGAAGCAGAATATAACAAAGGGATTATGGAACTAATCCTTGGAATCGGAATAAACTACTTTGGAAGAGAGATACCTGAAAGCTTGCAGGCCAAGGCTTCTTTTTTACTCAATCGTTTGATGTCAGCCGAGGAAGAAGAGTCTTTTTTGATGGCATTGATCGAAAACATAAACAGAACACTTTTGATTTCCCTGGAACAAAATTCAGTCTGGAAAGAGCTGGAGTGGATCGATTCAATTTCTTTTTTTAAGGGAAAAGTTCTAGAATGGGAAGATGAGAGTGGAATCGAAAGAGCATCTTATCTTGGTTATGATGAAGAAGGGCTTTTGATATTAAGAACTGCGGATGGACGAAAAATTGAACTTTTGGATTCTCCAAAAAATTTACGGATTTTATAATGAACAATAAACCTTTGATTTTAGTAGTAGATGTTGGAAATACGAATACAGTATTTGGTGTTTTTCAAGATGGAGTGACTGAACCCGATTTCCATAAAAGAACTGTTACCCGGAGAGATAGGACTTCTGATGAGTTGGGTTTGTTTCTAAAAGGATTCCTCAGTCACGAAAATGTGGATTACAACCGAATAAAAAAAGCAATCTACTCTAGCGTAGTTCCCTCTTTGAATCCAATTGTAGAGCGAATGCTGGAAGATTGGTTTGGTGTAAATCCCATAAGAGTTCATTTTCAAATGAAATTGAATTTTGAGATTATATATCCGCGTCCTTTTGAAATAGGAGCGGATCGCTTAGTCAATGCCGCCTTTGCAGTACAGAATTTTAAAAATCAAAACATCATTATTATAGATCTAGGTACAGCTACTACGTTTTGCGTCATCAATCGCAAAGCCCAATATGTGGGAGGAGTCATTGCGCCTGGACTAAAAATCTCGATGGATGCTCTGACTCGCAATACAGCTCAACTCCCACCCATTGTGTTTGAACCGCCAGAAAAGGTGCTAGGTGGATCAACTATTGAATCGATTCAATCAGGCTTTTATTACGGTTGGGCTGGACTTTTGAAAGGAATAGTCAGTGAAATCAAAAAAGAACTGCAAGAAGATTACAAAGTCCTTGGCACAGGGGGTCTTGTGACAACGATCCATCAGTCCGGTGCAAATGTTTTTGATGAAGTAGATCCTACTTTAACTTTGAAAGGATTGCGAATTTTAGCAGACTTACAAGGGTAAAGGTAGGGTGAGAATTTTGGAAAAATACGATTTCCCAAGAAGCTGATACCCCTCACTGGATGGGTGAATGGGGTCACTCAGTGGATAGAAGGGAGAGGGATCTGCGGTAAACAACGTCTTTTCTACGTCAGTTATCCAAGTGTTTTGCCTTACAGACAGGGTTCGCAGATATGAATTGTTTTCTTGGATGGCGGCTCTGAGTCCAACTTGGTTTGTTAGGGGGGTTGTTGAAATTAAGAAACCGAAAATTCCGGTTCGGTTCAATTCAGATATCAATCGATTAAACTTTGTAGCAAACCCTAGCGTGCCCCTGTAACTTGCATCATTGGTTCCAAGAGCTATAAAATAAATATCAGTTGGTATAGATTTGGGTTCTGTCAAATTGTTTAACCAAAGTTCCGTATCCCAACCTGCTCGACCTAAGTCTTGAACAATGAATTTCTCTCCCAAACTTCCTTGAAGTCCATAACCATCTGACCATTCAGAAAGCGAGTCTCCAATGATTGTGATCCGAATAGGTTGTGAGACTTTTAGGTTTGAGATTAGACCCAAAGTAGGCTCCAAACTTTGTTTTGACTGATAGCAAGACAAGGAGAACCAAAAAGCAAAGCTAATGGCAAAGAGTTTAATTGGAGACATTTTTTCGATAAACGATAGTTCGGTAGTGATACCAATGTTCTCTTGAAACAGGAATTTCCCATTCTAATTTTTCCCAGACCGAACGGTCGTTGACAATACTCGCTATCACAGGGTTCAATCGGTCAGTATCATAAACAACAAAAGCGTCTTGTAGAGAAAGAGTTGTTTTGTATTCTTCTGAAGGAAACTCCAATTCTCCAGGTATGAACTCCAAAAGTTCAAGATTCGACAAATCAGTTCTGAGAGAAAAATAGGGGTCAGGTAGTGCTTGGAGATACACTTTCTTTTGAGCGCTTAAAGCAGTTTTAAGCCTTTCGGTTTGTGTTTTCCAAACTATTTCTGTATTGCTTTGAATCCAATGGATATAAACAAAATGGAAATTGGCTCCAAAAGAAATCACCAAACTTGCTAAAGCAACCAGAGTGAACTTTGAATCTACTAGAAAGGCTATACCCATTGCCATCGGAAACAAGAAATGATAAACATAATACCCTTCAGTAGAGGAGTACAAAGCCAAAAGAATAGTAAAAAGCCATACTCCTAGAAACAAAAGTTTGTTTTCCTTGAGTTCCTTGTTCCCAATGTTTCTTTCGTTTTTTGCTACATAGAACAAGCATCCGAAAAAAACAATTAGCCAAACTGCCCGGACCTTGATCCAACCAAAACCGAACAGAAAAATGTTTAGCTTTGTAATTAAAGTAAAACTGGAAAAAAGAGTTTTTTTCCGAATCAATTGAGCACCAAACTGAATTAGAAATAAATCCCAGTCTGGATTCACGTATAGGACCCAAGCCAATATAGGAATTGAGAAGGTAAATCCAAAGCTAATTAGATTTTTCCTTTGGAAAGGAAAATAGATAAAGCCTAACCAAAAAATAGTGATTCCGAATCCTAAAGCAAAAGGATGACTTAAAACAGAAAGAGAGAAAAGAAAGCCCGCAATCAAATAGGAAAAAACTGAATCACTGTGCCATTTTAGTAAAGTTAAAAGAGAAGCTAAGAAAAAGAATGCTGTGATGCCTTCCATTCTCGCACTGTTTCCAAAGCGAAAAAAAAGAACTTCCATCAAAAGAGATAAGAAGCCCAACAAACAGGCAAGTTTTGAAAATTTGAATTCCTTGAGAATGGAATACAGTAAAATTGCGGCTGAAAAAGAAATTAATACGGCAAACAATCGTATGGTTTCAAGAGAGATTGGAAATAAATGAAATAGATTGGATTGGGCGATCATAAATACAGGAGGCATCCAAAGTGTTTTGTGATCCATGCCTGGAATCAGTCCGCTTAGAACCGAAGTCGATAGATGACCTGTTTTAAATAAATTTTCGGAAGGAGAAAAGAAAAGGATTTCGTCAGGCCAAACCTGAGGAAGGATTCCCAGTTGTGATAGACTGAAAAACCAAAACCAAACTGAGTAAAGAATGAATAAGAGTCTGGGGTTAAGTAAGACTTGCGACAGCTTCGTTTTCTGTATCAAAGACTTCGAAAAGATCGAGTAACTCAACAACATCAAAAACTTTTTTCACAGGTGGGGTGATGCAACAGAGTTTTAGTTTGCGACCTTGTTTGTCCAATTCTCTCACCATACCTACAAAAATCCGGATACCGGATGAAGAAATGTACGAAATAAGCTCTAGGTTGATGATGATATCACCTTCTCCGCTCTGCACATCTGGAGCTAGTTTTGCTTCCACCTCGTCCGAATGGGTGATGTCCAATCTTCCGTTTAGGTGAACTAGCGTGCTCTTACCGATTTTCTTAGTTTTGATTTCCAAGGGGAACCTTTGGTTCACAATACAGGAACAAAGGCTGAATTCGCAAGAAATTTTTACGCCGCTTTTGGAAACTTTAACAGTTCTGGTCTTTTTTGGTTCTTAATCTCCTGATTTTTCCACCTAGGAGGGTGTTTTAGCCCCAGGAAACGGCTGATTTCTAACGAAGAATTGCCTTGGAGCCGTAGCATCTTTGAAATCAGCCTACGAATCTGAGCACTGTTCAGTTTTAACCCTGATTCCATACTAAATTTTTCCAGGATTTTTTGGACAGACCGTACTGACCTTTGTTTGAGACCCGAAGGATGCGGAAAAAGAAACGGAATCAATGCCTCATTTTTTGAAAAGTTGACTAGATGCTGGAATAGCCAATTGGGTAAAATCACTGTTCGTTTTGCTAGGTGACAATCGTTGTCAATAGTTAATTCATGGGTTCGGGCGTCTAAACCATTCTTTTCTAATAGAATGACTTCTTTGGGAGTGATCCCGGAATGAAGAATAAGAGCCATGATAAGAAACTGAGAATATCTATGTTTTCGCCATGCTTGGAGAACTGATAGAATTTTCTCTTTCTCTTGGGTTGAGAAATCAAAATCATCTAAGCTTATGATAGATGGAAGAGGAAAGCGATTTGGTTCTATACTTGATTTGTCTTGGAGATCCATAAGAAAAGGAGCTATGAATCTAATCAAAAAGTAGAAACTGTCAAACATTTTTCTGTCTGACGCCTCACTTTCGAATGCATTTTCTGCTTGCTTGCACTCTTTTTAAAGGCAGTCTTTCCCTGAAAGCAATAGGAATATCTGAATGAACGAAATCGAAAAAATCCCCACCGACAAAGAAATGGTTCTGACTCCGGAAGAGACTGAGAAAGCAAAGCAATTAGCAAGCCAATTGCAATTGAAAGAACCAAATGACATTATTCAATTCGGTTCTTCCGTCCAACAGCGAGTCTCAGAGTTTTCAGACAAAGTTTTGAATGAAATCAAGACAAAAGACGCGGGTTATGCTGGGGAGCTACTCAATAATTTACTGTTTAAAGTTAAAGATATGGACCTCGATAGTTTTAATGGTGAAGGAAGTTTCATTTCAAAGATTCCCGTTTTAGGAGGTTTGTTTGATGCCTCAAAGAAATTCATCGCCAAATTCGAATCCATCCAAGGACAAATCGAAAAAATTGTAGATGAGTTGCATAGCGCTAGAACCAATCTAACGAAAGACATTACACTCTTGCAGGCGTTGTACGAAAAGAATTTAGAGTATTTTAAAGATATGCAAATTCACATTGCCGCTGGCGAGTTAAAGGTTAAAGAGTTTCGAGATAAGACTTTGCCTGAGTTGCAAGCGAGTGCCAAAGAAAAAGGAGATACCATAAGCTCTCAAGTTTTTCAAGACATGAATCAGTTAGTGGATCGGTTTGAAAAAAAAGTTCACGATCTCAAACTGAGCCGAATGCTCTCTCTTCAAACAGGACCTCAGATTCGTTTGATTCAAAATGGTAACCAGCTATTGGTTGAAAAAATCCAAAGCTCTATTTTAAACACTATCCCGCTTTGGAAAAACCAAATAGTTATAGCTCTTGGATTGTTACGACAAAAGAAAGCATTACAGGCGCAACAAGAAGTAAGCAAAACAACCAATGACCTTCTACAAAAAAACGCAGAAATGTTGAAAACTGGAGCTGTTGAAATTGCGAAAGAGTCTGAAAAAGGAATTATTGAAATTGAAACCTTGAAGAAAGTGAATACTCAATTGATAGAGACAATTACGGAAACACTGAAAATCCAGGAAGAAGGTAGAATCAAACGAAAGGATGCTGAGGTGGAATTGATTAAACTTGAGTCCGAGATTAAACAAAAATTGATTTCAACCAAATGATAAAACAACAAGACGCAAATTTGGTCACTGATTCCGAAGAAAAAAAATGGGCTAGGCGTGCCCATTTAAGCACTCTCCTTTCCTATCCATTATTCTTTTTGCCTTTTTCTTTTCCTTGGGTGGTTGTTGGAAACATTGCATCTCCTTTCTTGCATTTTTTGTCCCGAAAAAAGGGCTCTTATTCAGCAAAGCAAGCGTTAGAAGCTATTTATCTGCAAAGTCTATTGGCTTTGATGGTTTGGGGTGTGTTCTCTAAATTTTCAGATGATCGTTTTCTTTTGGTTCTTGGTTTGGGAGGCGTCCTTATTTTGCATATCATTTTGCTTTCCATTGGCGTTTTTAAAACCACTTTGGGAAAAGAGCACCACTATCCTTTTAGTTTTTTTCCGGCTTTGTTTCGAAACAAGCGAACAATAGAAAATTGGAAAGAAATCAAAACGAAGTTAAGCGCTGGAACAGATTTTTCAGACTACAAAGCAATGGTAGAAAAGATAGATTTGTTTCAATCCAATTTGAAATCGGAATTGGAACAATTTTCTGATCCAACTTTGAAAGCTTTGGGTTTAGACTTTGAAACACAATTAGATGAAATCCGAAGGCGACTGGCTGAAGAACCTATACGATTCAAACAAGCAAAACAATTTCTTCAATACTTTCCTGAATCAACTTTAAAAGTTGTGCAAAGCTATAATAAGCTCGGCTTCTCTAAGTTAACAAATCAAGAAGACGAAGAAAGTATAAAAAGAAAAGAAAACTTAAAGTCGTTGTTTGAGAGTTTGAATCAAACTTCTAAACAGGTGAATTTAAAGTTAAAATCTGAAGAAGCCTTTCATTTAGATGTTGAAATCAATGCTTTGAAGAAGAACGTAGAGTATGGCGGTTATACTTGAATTCAGAAATTAAAAATAGATTCTTACATTTCTCTAATTTTCTTCCCCAAGTCGGTCATTTTCTAATCGAAAAGCATGAAGACGCAAACCTTAAAATCAACGAAAAGGCTTCCTTTGATTTAGTCACAGAAGCTGATCTCGGATCCGAGAAAATGGTCATTGACGAGATTCAAAAATTCTTTCCAAGAGATGGCTTTTTATCCGAAGAATTTGGGGCTTATGATGGCACTTCCGGTTTTCGTTGGATCATTGATCCTGTTGACGGAACTACGAACTATGCTCATGGATTGCCCTTGTATGGCGTAAGTGTCGGTTTAGAAGATGAAAGTATAAAAAACTCAGTTCTAGGTTTGGTGCTTTTTCCAGAATTAAGAACTTTTTACCATGCCTCATTGGGTGGCGGTGCGTTTCGAGATGGAAAACCTATCCATGTTTCTACAAAAAAGAGTATGAAAGACTCTCTCTTTGTTACTGGATTTCCCTATGATAGAAACAACTCGATGGAATCGCTGTTACAGTATTTTAAATCAATTTTAAAAAAATCCCGGGGAATTAGGCGAACTGGAGCCGCCACAATAGATCTTTGTTGGGTAGCTGATGGAAAGTTTGATGGTTATTATGAAATAGGCTTAAAGCCTTGGGACATGGCGGCGGCGGGTTTAATTGTACTTGAGGCAGGGGGTCGTGTAACATCCATGGATGGAAACGATTTTAATCCTTATTTGCCGAGCATTTTGGCAACCAATGGCTTTTTGCATGAAAGCCTTCTGAACGAATTTGAAAACACTATTCTTTGATCACTTCGTTTACGAACTCTAAAAGTTTTTCTTGGATAACAGGTTTTGAAAAATTCAAGGCGACGTATTTGTAGCCGTTTTCACCCATTCGTTCTCTAGTCGCTTTGTTTTTGATTAAGTAATACAAGATAGGCGAAAAATCTTTTTCATCCAAATAAAAAAGCCCACCTTGGCTTCGTAAGCAATGACCCTTCATTACTTCTGAATTGCCATTTACCAAAACTGGTTTTTTGAAAGTCCAACTTTCCATAGTCGCAATAGAAAAACTTTCATAAGGAGAGGGATTGAGAAATATATCAGTTTGATTTAAAATTTCGTATTTTCGTTCTTCTGAAATGTAGCCCGGGCTATCAACCCATTCAGGGATAAAATTAGGTGGTAAATGATTTGCACCCAGACAAGTTAATTTCCATTTGATACTAGGGTATTTTTTTTGAAAAGAAGTCAAAAAAGAAAAGAGATGATCATATCCTTTGGATAGATCTAGCCTACCAATGGTTGTTAACCGAATTTCCATGGATTTAGAAGAATTTTCCTCTAATGAAACTGTTGGAAAATCTATATATGTTCCAATGATTCTATGAAACTTGGGATACTTTTTAAAGTGTCGAATGTAAAGTTCTCTTTCCTCGGGAGCGTTGAACCCAAAATTCAAAGAATCAACGTAAGTTCGTTTGTATACCGGAAGTTGTAAAACTGGTTCCTCATGGAAAGTTGGAATTATTATAAATTTACCTCTGATTTTGGGTGTAAGATAAACTATTGGATAGTACAAATAGCCGATTAAGATAATACATTTGAATTCACATTCTCTTTTTAAGAATTCTTTGCAAAGGCTGGGTGTATAA
>JAIXRB010000134.1 GCA_027485405.1 Leptospiraceae bacterium
ATGAACTCTGTTTTCAGCTTGAGGCTTTCGATCAGTTGATTGATCTCAGGCCCGCCCCCGTGAACGACAACGGGGTTAATTCCTAGATATTTTAGTAATACTATGTCTTCGGCGAAAGAGCCTTTGAGCTCTTCTTGCACCATAGCCGCTCCGCCGTATTTGATAACGACAGTTTTCCCAGAGTATTTGATTAGATAAGGGAGTGCTTCTAGAATATGTTCTATTTTTTCCAATTGTTCTTCCACAAAAGTCCTCGATTCAGGACATTCTAAATACAGAGGGGAGAAGAGGAACTTTTTTTCAATGCCAACTTTCAAAGCCGCTACAATCCAAATGACGAGCACCGCTCGTGTTTCAAACAATCTAACAAAAGCCCGTAACTTTGTAAAAGAGGCTTCCCTTGCAGGGGCAAAGATCGTCGGTTTGCCTGAAAACTTTTCCTTTATGGGTAAGGACTCAGAAAAGATCCAGATGTTAGATGATATCGCGGAGCAGACCAAGGCTTTTCTTTCGGAGACAGCTAAAGACTTTGGAGTTTATCTTTTAGGTGGGGGCTTTCCAACCAGGGCTTCGGAAAGCAAGGCATTCAATTCAGCTGTTCTTTTTGACCCTTCGGGAACTGAAATATTCAACTACAACAAGGCACATTTGTTTGACCAAGAAGTGGGAGATGGAGTGACTTATTTGGAGTCTCGCTTCACCGAAAGTGGTAAAGAATTGCCCTCGGTTGTTGAGACAGATCTTGGATTCATTTCATCTGCGATCTGTTATGATATTCGTTTCCCAGAAGTTTTTAGAGTGCTTTCCAGAGCAAATTGTGAGCTATGTTTTTTGCCAGCGGCATTTACGGAACCAACAGGCAAAGCACATTGGGAGGTGCTACTTCGAGCCCGGGCTATTGAAAACCTAATGTACATTTTGGCTCCTGCTCAATGGGGAACCCACGATCCACATGGAAACCGAAAGACTTGGGGCCATAGCATGATCATTTCACCATGGGGGGAGGTGTTAGCTGAAAAGACAGAAGGAGAAGGCTTTGCTTTGGCTGAGATCAATCTAGACGAACTCCAACAAAGAAGAAAAAACTTTCCCGCGCTCTCTCACCGTTTATTTTTTTGAAGGCCTTTTCTCACTGAAAAAATCACGAACAATCTTCTCAAATTCTTTCTTCTTCTCTAAGTGAATGAAATGTCCACATTCCGCAAAATGAACAGTCCTCAAGTTAGGAGTTGATTTTTCCAAGTCGTTCAAATCGCTACCTGGGATCACCGGATCTTCATCACCTCGGAGAAGCAAAATGGGCACTTTGTTCCCAAACACCAATGGTCGAATGTCCGTTCTATCGAGCATTTCTAAGAGAAGTAGGATGTTTCTAGGATCTAAATGTTCAAAATTTGGATAGTAGCTTTGGATGAATTCCTGCATCTCAGAATTCGCATGAAATTTTTTGGAATCAAAGACCCCGTATGAGAATCCAAATTCTAGGAACTTGGGCACAGATTTGCCTATTTTGAAACCCAAATCAAAAAAGAAACCAATGCTACTTCTAAGTCCGATTACACCCAGCTTCAATGGGCCGCGAACGGGACCATGGACATAGGGTGCAATGGAGATAGTTTGTTTGACCCGATCGGGAAACAAAGCTGATATTGCCATGACTGACATAGCGCCCGTACTGTGACCAACCAAAGTAATGTCTTTTTGTCCAGCGGCTTCCCAAATTGCAGAGGCTTGCGCCTCCAAAAATTCTTTTAACAAAACTTTATTCTTGGGGGGAAGGATGTCAGCAGGGTAGTGACCGATCAAATCCATTTCTATCACTTCGCCAAATTCCTGGAAAAAAGGAATGTTGAGTTTCCAATAGTCTACTGCAGAACACCAACCTCCAATCAGTACTATCTTTTCTTTCGCCTTGGGATTTGTAGCTGGGAATTTCTTATATGTAATGCGGTGTTCTTTGGTTTCAAAAATGAGTCGTTGTTCCATAGTTATTCTCTTATGATTCGTGGGAAAACAGAAGAAATTCGGGTTACCACTTCGTAATTTATAGTATTAGTCCAGGTGGCATGGTCATCGGGTGTGACTTTTTCGTTTCCGGATTCGCCAAAAATAACGACTTCGTCGCCAATGGCAACATCTGGAATATGTGTTACATCTAACATAGTCATGTTCATGCAAATGCGACCTAAAATTCGGACACGTTCACCTTTCATTAACATATAGCCATTGTTCGAAAGCTTTCTATCTAAACCTTCAAAATAACCGACAGGGACAACTGCTAATTTAGTAGGATAAGTTGTTTTAAAAGTAGATCCATAGCCAACAAACTGACCTGTTTGTAAAGATTGAAGGTGCTGGACTTGGGTTTTCCATTGGAGTACAGGTTGCAACATCCCGACCTGCCTCCCCATTTGAGACAGAGAAAGTTTTGTTTCCAAACTCGGCCAAAGCCCGTAGAGCGATATTCCAACTCGTACAAAATCAAATCGAGCCTCCGGAAACAAAAGTGCAGAAGCTGAGGAAGAAGCATGCCTCTGTAGATTCTGAAAACCATGGGATTCTAAAATGGATATCGCTTCTTTGAATAAAACCAATTGGTTGTGAGAGTATGAATGTTCCGTAAAATCTTCGGTACTGGCAAAATGGGTGGCAACCCCATCTAAAGGGAGTTTTTTTTCTGCAAGGGTTTTTGCTAGGCTCGAAAGAGCCTGAATCCCTGTTCCTAGCCTTGCCATACCTGTATCGATTTTTAAATGGATTTTAGGTCTGGGATGAAGACTTGCTAAGGTTTCAATTTGCTCCAATCTTGAAACAATGATCCAAAAATTCTCATTCGCAAGTATCTCTTTTCTCTGGACCAAGAGCGGAATATCTCCCATGATCAGAATGACTGCCTTTGGGAATTCGGAACGCAGAGCGACTGCTTCTTCGATAGAATTGACTCCTAGATAATCTGCTCCAGCTTCTAACGAAAGTTTAGCAATTTCTAATAGACCATGTCCATAGGCGTTAGATTTTACTACAGCGGCAAACTTACTTTTCCCTTCCAGAACTCGTTTGTAAGTCGCGACATTGGATTGGAGGGCAGAGGCACTAAGCTCTATCCAGGAGGATAGCATACCAGCCCATTTTTTGCTTTTCCTTCCTACTGCCGATCACAATCTTTCTAGAGAGGAACCTTTTTTGAGCCCAAAACTACCGCATTTTTTAGAATTCACAGATTGGGAGAGGTTTTCTTATCAATTCCCCGTTCAATACAAAAAGATCTGGTTTAATTTCTCTGGTACAACCCCCATCTCTCATTTTGCTAGAAGAATCTTAAATGAGTACTATGATGAATACTCAGAACTTGGAGTTTATTCTAAAAGGTTCACTTCTTCTGCAATTAAAGAAGCAATATTACAACATTTAGGTGAGTGGGTTAACGCCCCTGCAGAAAACTTCGGCTTAACTCACAATACTGCGGAAGGGATGAACCTTTTTTCTCATAGCATTTCATTAAAATCTGGCTCAAGAATTTTAATCATGGAGAACGAGTATCCTAGCAATGTATACCCTTGGGAGCACTGGGCATCGAAGGGAGTTCATATTGCCTTTGTTCCGCTAGGTGACACTCCGGAAGAGTTCACAGCTAATTTTAATGCCGAGATCGAGAAGGGTGATGTAGCATTGGTAAGCATCTCTCCTGTGCATTGGTGCACAGGAATGCCTATTCAAATGGAGATTCTTTCTAAAACGATCAAAAAACACAAAGCGGTATTTGTCTTGGATGCAAGCCAAGGCATAGGAAACATTGCCCTTGATTTTACAAAATTAGATCCGGATTTTGCTGTATTTGCCGCCTGGAAATGGTTACTTGGTCCAGTGGGACTCGCAGGGGTTTACCTCTCGCCTCGTTTCTCTAAAGATTTTAGAATCATTTTCAAAGGAACAGCTTCTGTTTTGGATGATGAAAAATACTTACCGTATCGAGACGAATGGAAAACGGGAGCAGACCAATTTGAATTTTCAACGGCATCTGTTACCGATTGGGTCTACTTCTTTGCATCCTTACGCATGCTAAGTGATTTAGGGATTGAGACTGTTATGAATCGGAAAGAAGAAATCGTTCAAAAAATCTATGTCATGCTAAAAGACCTAGGTTTTGTCACAGACAAAGACCGATATTTAAAACATTCCACGAGCATTCTCACCATTACAGGCCATTCCAAAAAGCAGTTTTCCCCAGAAAGTCTTGCTTCCTTTTTGAGGGGGCAAGGGATCTTTACGACAGTGCGTTTGGGAAGAGTCCGAATTGCTCCCCATATTCCAGTGATTGAAAGGCATGTGGTTCAATTTGAAAAGTCCCTTTCCCAGTTTTTAACTGAGACTTGACTTCTTTCCGCTCCTTTATGGAATGGCGGAATCATGAGAGAAATTATTAAACTCGCTTGCGTTGGATGCGAAATTCCTGGCAAATCGGCGTATTTTCAGACAAAAAATAAGAAAACCAAATCTGAAAAAATTATCACAAAAAAATACTGCAAATTCTGCCGAAAACACGTAGATCACAAAGAATCGAAAGTCTAAACGGAACCATGCCGAAATCCACGGGAAGCAAATCGACGGAGAAAGAGAAGGCTATCGATAAGAAATTTATCGATGAAATGCACGCTCTTCTATCAGAGAAAAAGGTCTCACTATTGACTAAGCTCAACCAATGGGAGGACACAAGTTCTCCTTCTGGTTTGAAAGAAATGGGCGATATAGCCGACATTGCTTCTGAATTGAATTCCGAGGCTTTGAGTTCAGTTCTCACAGAGAATGAAATCTATACCTTAAAAGAGATCGAAACAGCTCTAGAGAAGATCGAAAACGGAACCTACGGTATCTGCGAAGGCACCAAGAAAAAGATCCCGATCGCTCGTTTAAAAGCCATCCCTTGGACACGCTATACCGTCGAGTTTGCCGAGCAAATGGCAAAGTCAAAGCATCGAGGCTCAGCTCACAGGTCAGACACACTCGCTCCCTTTCCAGTCATGCCTTTGGACATGGATTCTTTAGATTAAATTCCCCTTTCGTTTGACAACAGAGAGTAATCTTTTTCCATCCTCTCTGTGGTATTCCTTGCCCGGTTCAAACTCCTACCTTTTGTAGCGCTTTTCTTTTTCCCGGCTGGGGCAGTGTTCTGCCTCCTTGTGCATCGCTTCTCAAATCCATTCCCTGGTTTCCTTTTTTATCCCAGTTTCTTTCTACAGTTTGCCTTCGCTTTTTTTCCTCAGCTCTATGGGAGAAAATGGGGTAGGATTTTCACCATCGTAGGAGCTTTAGTGCTGACCCGAATCGGTTGGTTTTCCGATCCTCTTCAATCGCTGGCTCCAACCAGTCTCGTCGGCTTGTTCTTTGGTTCTATCTTGGGGGTGTGGGTGCGGGAAACTCTCTTGGTTCTCCTTGGAAGGCATACCAGTGTCCTCCCAAGGCAATCCGAAAGATTCTTTGTCCAATGGATGATTCGGCATCCTATTCCAAAAGAGCGGAGCCTGCTTTTCTGGGAGCCTGGCTTTCTCCTTTTTTATTTTTTTCTAATTTTGCTTTTAGGTCAGTTTCTCCAGTCCTTTGGAATGTCTTGGAAGGAGGGATTAGGCGTCCCTGAATACCTTTATTTCCCAACGGTTTCCTCTCGGGAATACTTTGCCCAAAGCGCCAATCTCTTCGTATCACTCTGCCTTCCCATTTTGTATTTTCTTTCAGAAGAGAGAACCTCTACTCAGAATTTCCCGGAAAATATGCAAGCTCACTTCCTGTTTGGTTTGGCTCTCGGTCTTGTGATCCAATGGATCGTGATGTTGGTGCAAACTTTGTTCTTGCCCGATTTCTTTAGTGCGGGATCAAATCTCAGTCTAGTAGTTAGGCGGGTTCCTGGTTTGTTTTTAGACTCTGGTTCTGCTTCTTGGATTCTACCTACGATCAGCTTGTTTCTAATGCGTATAATATGGAGTAAGATTCGAGAAGCAAAGGAACGAATCTTTATCTTGCCTTTTATTATAATTCTTGTACTCAATTCTTATTTAGGGCTTCGGTTGGGAAAAGCGTTTTGGGTGATTTGGATTTGCGGTTTGTTTATTTTTTTTCTCTATGAGGTCACAAATCAGATCGAATCGGAAAAGAAAAAATTCCAGGTTAGGATTCTATCTTTTTTGGTTTTGGCTTTGGCTTTTTTCCCAATTCTAGCCTTGTTTTCTTTTTTACCTGCGTCTTCTAGTCTTCAGAGGTTAGGGGCTCTTACCACTGCTTTTTTTCAAAGCCTTTGGAGCGGGGAGGGGCTTCATACTCTGCGAATCTGGGACCCAAATCGTTATGACATGACGCTTGTTGCTTGGGAAAATTTTCTTCAATCTCCTTTTTGGGGGAATGGATGGGCTTCCTATTTAATGACTTTGAAAAACCCTGATAGAATAGGGACAGTCCTTGAAACTGATTTCTATGATTCTCCACCTAATTTTTACCTTGGGCTTTTGCAAGACATTGGAATCTATGGATCAATCTTT
The DNA here is from genome assembly GCA_027485405.1 of Leptospiraceae bacterium. Lineage (GTDB taxonomy): Bacteria > Spirochaetota > Leptospiria > Leptospirales > Leptospiraceae > Leptospira_A. The sequence goes on from JAIXRB010000134.1 coordinate 6,528, forward strand.
TTCTTTTGCATATTAGGTTATACGGTTTGGCTAAAGAATTCTGCGAGCACAGCTCTGCTTTTGTTTCTTCCTTTTTTCTTTGGAACCCAAATCCAGCATCCAGACGGATCATTCTTTGCGGTTTTTCTGCTTTTCTTTGCGCGAAAAGAAACGGAAAGTGTTGCCAAATTCTCCGCAAAGCGCTGGTTTTATCCATCCATAATGATCTTAGCACTCGGAGTTCCATTGCACTTTCTTTTGCACGATATAGAAAAAAGTTGGGAGAAAGGGATTGGAGCTGACTTTAGAGAAAAAGAGCTGGGTTTTTACCAAATTGGAGCCTATGAATGGGCAGGCTTTTCGGGAAGCCAACACCATAAGTTCCAAGGCAAAGTTTTTGAATGGAAAACGGTTCCAGTCAAAAACAAGGGCCGAACCAAACTTGAGCTAATAGGTTCAATTCCTGAGTCTGAAAACGTAACGCTATTGTTTTTCAATGTCGAAAAACAGGCAGTCCTGAACCCAGAAGATGTTCAGGTAAACATAGAAAAAGAGAGAACAATCCTGACTACAAAAGTGCCGTTGGAGACAGCCTATGTGAGGCTAGTTGCTAAATCATGGATCAAGTTTCAGCTTAAAAAAAGGGATTTCGATACTGAGAATAGATTGTTTTTAGACTAACTGCGATTCCCTAAGTCTTGCTTCATCAATTCATCAGACTCAGCAAGAAAGCCTTCTACTTTTTCTCGAAATTTTTTCGTTAATCGAACCTGCCAGGCTTGGGTATCTTTGATGGCATCTGCTTCGATCTTTAAGTTTCTAGAAAGTTCTTCAATTTCATTCAAGTTCTGGGTCATAAGAACAACTTCTCCGTAGACTTCGCCCGAAGTATTTTTTACTTTGACTGCTACTTGATCCATCTTTGTTGTTTTTTGAACTACAACCCCGCCTCTGGTTTTTAGCTCTGCTATGGTTTGAAGAACTTCGGCAATCGTTCCATGTACGGATTGTACACCTGCATTGATAAAAGCAAAGGACTCGCCCGATTCTTTACTGACAATCGAGGCTTCGGAATACTCTTCGATGCTGTTTAAGAGAAGTCTACTGATCTCTTTCGCATTCTGAGAAGTTAGGATAGCCAGGTTTCTCATCTCTTCTGCAATCACCGTAAACCCTTTTCCACTGTCTCCGGAGTGGGTGGCTTCAATGGATGCATTGATGGCAAGGAGGTTCGTTTTCTTCGTGATTCCGTTGATAAAGTCGATCATTTTTAACATGCCACCCGATGACTCTGATAGGTGTTGGATGACGCTCGATGTTTTATTGACTTTTTGTGCTCCAATACTACTTTGGCGCACCATTTCCTCCATGGTTTCGTTGCGGTCTTCGATTTCTTCGATCACTGCATTGATGATTTCAAACATAAACTTGATTTCGTTTGTTGCATCGTTAACAATATCAATTAAATTGACCTCTTCGGTAGCTAACAATGTCACAACTTGAAAGATCACTTCCATATCTTTGTGAACGGCTCGGATTTTTTCGTCTAAGTTAGTAATGTGTTCATCTATCTTTTGGAGCTGTGCATCAATACTTTGTAAATTGTCTAAAATGAATTCGGAAAACTCGGGCAAATCCACTCCTTTAGCGGAGAGGGTAAAAATAGGATCCTGGAATCGAGCTGAAGTGTTAGGTGTCAGATTTCCCAACTTAATTTTGAAGAATTGCAATAAAATAAAAGTTCCAGCAAACAAAACTGAAGTAACGGTGTTCAGGATTCCAATTCCATACAATATTGTGTAAAGAGCGGCGGCAGAAAAGCCAAGAACCAAAGAGAATTGGATCCAGTCTAAGAGTGCATAGATTTTTTTGAGGTCTTTTAGATTGGTTTTGGGCATATTTCTAAGGCTTAGAGGTTCCTATATAATTTTCGGTTTACAAAGCTCAAAATCTAAATTACCCTATCGAAAAGCATAGGAAGATAATGGTTTTTTCAAAGAAAGAAGTCCAAGAGAACTACCCTTTAGCCGAGCGGATTAAAATGGAACGTGCTAAAACCCAAAACTCCATTACTTATTGGATCAACGAGCTTGTGAGCACTCAGTTTCCAGGGATAGATGATGTACCTGCTCTCATCCAAATGACGCATTCTTTAATTGCTCAAGTAGAAGACTTATACAAAGAAAAGGAAAGTCTATTGAAAGTCTTCCCAGGTGTTAAATCCACTCAAGAAGCTATCGATCTAGCAAAAGGGATGGAAGAGCAGTTGAAAGCCATTTACGCAGAAAAAGAAGGAAAATAAAACCATGCAAGCTCAAACATTTTTAGAACCAAGCCTCCTCTCACGATTGAATTCCTTATCCCAGTCAGAAATCGATTCCTTTCCGTTTGGAATTGTCAAGGTAGATCCCAACGGACAAATCCTTATGTACAACAAGTACGAATCCGAGCTTGCCAAAGTGCCTATTTCTACCGCAGTGGGTAGAAACTTCTTTACTGAAGTCGCCATTTGTACCAACAACAGAATTTTCTACGGGCGCTTTAAAGAGGGAATGGAAAAAGGTGAGTTGGATGCTATATTTAACTATGTATTTACATACAACATGAAACCAACAAATGTTATAGTTCACTTGTTGCATGACAGATCAACCGGAACCAATTGGGTCTTTGTTAAGTCTCGCTAAAGATCTATACTGATTCAATCTGGTTTAGGTATTCCAAGATCCCGTTGATAGTTAAAAAGAATGCCGTGTTTCTTTCTTCTACAGGAATCCCATAGCCTAACTTCTTTTCTATGGCAAGGATCAGGGCATGCCATCGCAACGAATCCAACCCCAAATCTTCGATTAGGTGCGCATTACTAAAGGCAAAGGCATCTACAACGTTTTTATCGCTTTTTGCCTGACTTACCATGCTTTGGACAATATTCTTTAAATAAGTTTCCCAGGGTAAAAGTAGATCTTCTTCAGATTTTCTGAATCCAAAGGCACCTAATAATTGTTTGCGAGCTATTTGTTTTAGATTTTCATAGTCTGTCTTTCCATTGGGCAGTTTTGGCAAAGATTCAATTTCATAGATCTGTTGCGGCTGGTGGCTGGGAGGAATTTCAATCTTAGCAAAGGAGGCAAGGTCTTCCTTGGTTTTCCCAGGCAAAGCAGAAAAGAAAAGATGAATCGTTGGATTGTCCTCCACATCGTTTACAGAAACAACTGCAATCTCTTTGCAGATCTTAGCCTCAGAATACAACGATTCAATTTGATCTAAAGAAATCCGTTTCCCATTTCGTTTGATGATTCGATCTGCTCTTCCCGTTAGATTCCATCCTGTTTCATTCAAATCCCCCAGATCTTGGGTTTGAAAAAATCCATCCTCTGTTAGCTGAGTTCCAAGATGAGAATACTCGGAAACCCAAGGGCTTTTGACTCGAAGAAGGTCTTCTCTGTTGGTTTCAGCCTCTACTCTAGGGAGGAGGGTAAACCTGGATTTCCAAAGTGGGTCGCGAAATCCCATCGCACCTGTTTCCGTAGACCCATAGATTTCTATGACCTTTGATTTTCCCAAGTTTCGGATCTCTCTTGTCAATTGAAGCTGTAGTTTAGATCCCGATGTGATGATAAAAGAAGGCAAAGGGGAGCCGGCTTGTACCAGGTTCTGTAAAATTGCAGGAACTGTGATAAGACAAGAGTTCGGTGGAAATTTGGAAGTTTCGGTTGAAACAGGAAGTTTCAATTTTCGTGGTATAAGAAATCCCCAAATCAACCCAAAGATAAAACAGAGAGGAACTGTTAAATGGATTAGAAGGTTCTCGTGAATGAGGAAGGCAACTGGGCTAGTTTCGTTTAACCAAAAATCAATTTCTTTTTCGAGCTGAGACATTGACTTTAAGATCAGTTTTGGTTCCCCCGTACTGCCAGAGGTCGCAAGCCAAAAAGATTGTTTGTCTTTTTGAACCTCGGCTCGTAGGTTTAAAAAACCGGATGGACCAAGGTCACTTTGTAAGGTGAGGAGTTTTTCTGCCAGAAGAGAGTTTTGCCAACCAGGATCGATGAGAATAGGGCAAAGACTATTGTTCAGGTCTTCTTCAAAGGATCCTGAAAAAAAGTAGGAGTTGTTAGCAAAGCGAAGGGGAAACAAAAAGAAACCCTCCTAGATTAGGAGGGTTTGTAGAAGAGAAATTTAAGCAATGCTTGGCTTAACCTTTTTCTTTAAGAAAAAGCCCATGCTTGCCCCAATCACAATCAACCCAAAGGATACTGCTAGGATGTTGGATTTGACAGCTTTGATCATATAGGCTGAAAAAGTAGCATCTTGGTAGAAATCCCTAACGTTTACTACGAATTGAGGATGCACAACTCTAGCATACCATTCTCTGTCCGACTGCCCTTTGGATGCCGCCCAAGTTTGGAATGCTGGATATCCTGTGCGCGCTGGGTTTCGGATGTCGTTCGATCCATTTGGAAAGTTGAATACACCTGGAACGATGATTGCCCAAGGGAATCCATTGCAATCCATATAGCGATCACCCAACTGAGTCACGGTTCTACCTGCCACAGTGCAAGTTTTAGATCCAGTCACATAGCCTGGTCTATAGACCCTGTGTCGGTTGCCAACAGGACCTTGGTTGATCACCAAATTCCAGTTTAAGTGTCCTCCTACCATATTTGCCGCGGTTTTAAGATCTACAGGTGTGGTGAAGCTAAAAGAGAAGTTTGAAGTTACCCCTCTTACAAATTGAGATCTAGTGAGGTTTGCAGCTACGTTCTGCGATCCGAAAAGTGTCAGATCGGAACTTGGCATGATCAAAATTCCATTTCTAAGTTCAGTCGTTGATACGGTCACATTCGTTCTGCAGTCAGAAGTGTTAGGAGCGTAAATCCTACTGGTTGATTGCGCGCTAATGCACCCTGGTTGGGTTACTCTGTTTGCAGTAATGGTCCAGGGTTGTCCACTGGCGTTTACGAAGGTTTGATTGAACTGCGCTGTAGAAGGAACGTTCAAAGAAAGGCGTAGTTCGTGGTTATAACCCGCTCCTTTACCAATCAAGGTAACGATTCCGCGCAGATTCTTGACTAAACCATCAGGTGTTTGGTCCATTTCGGTAGAGAATATGGCGACAAAGTCGTTTAAGTCTGCATCACCAGGGCTGTCTCTATCTGGTAGCCAAAGGTCTTCAAAAGCGATTGTGTAACGACCAGAACGAATTCTCTGAGATAAGCTGGCATCATTTGCAAAATCATCGAAGACATTCAAAACTCCATCGCAGTCTGTATCAATGGTCTTATTGCAAGACGTAGCTGGTTGGAAGTTCGTTGTGTTCAGGGTAATCGTGGGAGAAACAGCAACTGTAGCTGGAGCAGAAGGGGTAGATCCGGCAACAGGGGTAGTTGATGCTCCTGTCGAAGCTGGTGCCGCTGGAACCAAAACTGGCGCCTCTCCTTTTAGAACAACTGGCTCACCAGTCGTTGGGTTGTTCCCAACTGCACTAATGTTCACAGTATTAACGTTTGGTGGCACGCTAATTGAAATTGTGGCAACTCCTTGAGTGTTTGTGTTTCCAGTGCCTAAGACCGTTGGCGTAGAGGAAGTTGTTGTTTCCGAAACTGTGCAAGGAACTCCAGACACTGGTCCTGATTTGTCAGCAATAGTGATAACAACGGGAACAGTAACGTTTGTAGTGTAGGTAAACTGTTGAGGGACAGGGATGGGTGTTACCGATGTCACAGTTTGCACTGTAGTTTGAGCAGCGGCCGCCGCAGCGGCTTCTTTCGCGGCTTTTTCTGCTTTATCGGCGGCGGCTTGGGCGAGTGCGGCGGCTTCAGCAGCAGCCTTCTCTTTGGCTTCGGCTTCCGCTAGGGCTTGTGCATCGGCTTCTGCTTTCGCTTTGGCGGTTGCCTCCGCAAGTGCGGCTTTTTCTTGGTCTAACTTTGCTTGGATGGCGGCGGCGGCTTCAGCGGCGGCTTGAGATGCAATTTGTGCCTCGATCGCGGCTTGGGTTGCGGCTTCTTGGTCTTTTCTCGCTTTTGCTTCTTTTGCGGCCTTGGCGGCGGCTTCAGCATCTGCCACAGCTTGGACTGCGATGGCTTGTTGCTCGGCAACGTTGATCTCAGGTGTTACTGTTCCTGCAGTGGTTCCTGAAGATGAGGATGTAGAACTTGAATTCGATGTTGCGCTGGACGTCGAACCCGTGCTAGCTGTGGAGCTAGTTGAACCAGTTGCAACTGGGATGGCGATTGGTGTGACCGAATCCAAACTGACTACTGTGAAGGTAGTTCCCTCAGTTGCCGCCGACGATGCGACCGCTGGAGTTGATGTATCGCTCGATGAGGAGAGGAAAGGAAGGAGCATCATGGCTCCGGAGCCTGAGCCTCCGACTGCGTTGCAGTTTGCCAGAGCACTCCCGAATATGAGGGTAAGGACGATTTTTTTCATTTTTGCCACCTATGGACAGAGTAGCAATTTTTTTGAAAAAGCGGAAATCCTTTTCTTGGGTAGGAACTTGCATTCCCACCCAAGTACTAGTACTATCCCTAAGAATTTCGGGAAATATTCAATAATAGGAGAAGTTTATCCCGAAAGTAGAAGCCCAGAATAGCTCCGATGAAAATAAACATCACCGATACGATCCAAACGTTCCAGTGGAGCGATTCGACTAGCACCGCTGTAAAAGGAAGAAGCGGTTGCCCTGTCACTGCATCGATGTAGTGAGTTCGAATTGGAACATTTGAACTTGGTCTAGTCTCTTCTTGGAACCAGTTTCTGTAACTAACTCCTTTGGATTCTGCCCAAGTTTTGAAATGTTGGTAGCCTGAGTTGGTTCCCATGATGTTCACACCGCCTCTAGGGTAGTTGAATACACCTGGAACAATGACCGCGAAAGGAAAGCCTGAAACACGATCCACATATCGATCATAAGCCGTCGCTCCGGTTCCTTCAAAGTAAAACCCAGGACGATAGACAATTTGGCTCGTATTTCGAATAGGGAGTAGGTAGTTGAAGTGCCCACCCATCACGTTTCTTCCCGCAGTGAAATCAACAGGAGCCGAAAAGACAATCTTCCAACGAGAAGTGGTCCCTCTAGTAAAGTTCAAGGCAGCGTTTAACACAGGAGCATTTTGCTGACCCGAAGTCGAAAGGAACATATTTCGAGAATTCGGAAAAATTAGAGCTCCTTTTCGGAGTTGGTCTGCGTTCAGAGTTCCGCCTGTGCAATCTCCAGCATTGGTATATGAAGTGAGAGCAAGTTCACAATTGACCTGAAAGGTATTCCCATGGCCATTCAAATAACTGACAGTGAAAGCTCCTGTTACGTTGGAAGGGACATCGAAAGCCACTCTGAGGTCATGGACATAACCTGCGCCTCTCGCTGTCATCGTAAAAATCCCTTCTACTTCACGAACTTTGCCATCTGGTGCATAACCAATCTTGGTTTGAAACACAGTCACATGGTCGTTTAGATCCATGTCGTTCCCAGTGTTGGTAGGAGGTTGGGCACGGATTTTGTTCCAGTCATACAAATCCTCCCAAGCCATTGTAAACCGACCGCTTTCTTCGACCCAGCCAACCAAAGCATTTGTAGGTGCTTTGTCATCCGCGTCTAAAACTCCATCGCAGTCGGCATCGAGAACTGGTAAACAGCCAGCGATTCCACTGAAATTTTTGGTATCAAGGACAATGCTAGGTGCTACAACGACAGTTCCATTGTCGCCTCCACCGTTGTTCCCGCCTCCATTGTTCCCCCCACCGCCAGTATTACCGCCGCCTGGGTTTGCTGGAAGTTGGATTGCAATTCGCCCTACGATTTCTTGGGCAAGCCCAGTTTTGGGATTGATTCCAATGATCCGTACAATGACCTCGTTTACGTTAGGTGTAACTGTGATTCGAACCGTTACAAGTCCTGTCGCAACTGTAAAGCCTTGGGAGAGGAATTTTTCAGTTCCAGGAGTGGAGCGGTCTTCTGTGATTTTAACTAGAATATTGTTGATAGGACCATCTTCGTTCGTTACTCGGAGTGTCACATTTGTGCTGATTGTGTTGTCCCAAATAAAACTGCCAGGAACCACATCATACCTGATTTGAGATGTGACTTCTGTTGGGCCAGTTGGGTTAGTGAACACTCCATCATCGGCAGGAGCTGTGGTAGAGGAAGCAACAGGGATCGCAGGTGTGCTGTTCCCTGAATTCTCATCCAGTGGGGTAACAACAAATCCTTGGCCGGAGGCGGCATTGGAAAGAGTCTCGGGTGTTGCGGCAACAGACTCACCGCCTCCCATCAATAGGAAAAACAAGGGAGGTGAGTCCTTCTTCTTATTGCAACCAGTGGCTACAATGATAGTTCCGAGGATAAGAGAAGTGGTGAGTATTTTTCGCAACATGAATTGTAGTGTCCTCCGCTACAAGCTAATCGTATCAAAGATCGGAATTAAAGCAACCATTTCCGAACAACTATTTTCTAGCCCAATGCAAAACCGCGTTTCCGAAAACAAAATTTTGAAATTCGACCTCACGAAAGGAGGCTAATCCTAGTACTTCTACTAGGGTTTCTTGGTCTGGGTATGTCAAGGACGAATGCGGAAGATAGTCAAACATCTGATTTTTTCCGCCATACACAAGGTATCCTATGATAGGAACGATTCTAAAAAAATAAAAATCAGCGAAGGGTTTGAGAAATCTGGGTCGGACCTTTCCGATATCCAAATTCAAAAAAACCGCTCCAGGCCGAAGGATTCGATGGATTTCTTTCAGACATTTATCAATGTTTTGCACATTTCGAAGCCCAAAGCCCATAGTGACAATATCTTGTGAGTTGGAGGGAATCGCTGAAAGATTCATCGCATCTCCAACTTGAAGTGTTATATGGGACTTTTCCTTTAGTTTTTCTTTGGCGATGCCCAACATTTTCTCTGAAAAGTCGATTCCCATGACAGTTTCTAATTGGGAAATCTTGGAAAGCTCTGCCGTTATGTCGCCTGTTCCACAGCAAAGGTCTAGAGCCGAACTTGCCTTTGGATTCAGTGCCAAAGCCTTTGCGGCAAGTTTCTTTTTCCAAACTCTGTGTAAGAAAAATGTGTTCCAATCGTTGAATCTGTCGTAAGCTCTTGCGATTCCATCAAAATTGGATTGAACATATTCGGGTTTCTTTTCTTTCGTAGGCAGTTGGTATTGGCTCATAGCTTCTATGAGTTTGACTCACTTGAATTTTGGGAACGGCATTCTTCTTATCTTGGGATTTTTTTCTATAGGTAGTTTTGCGCTTTTTCTTCAAATCTTAACACAAATTGGCTTTTGGAAAAAAAATCCTCCCTTGGTTTCGGTAGAGGAGGAAGTTGAATTTTTTCTGCCACTGGATGCAAAAATAGACTGGTTCACTTGGATTGCTTCGCTTTCCACTCTATTGGGTTTGCTTGGAACGGTTCTTGGAATCTATGAGTCCTTTTCAGAAATGGCGAATCTAGGCAAAGCAACTATCGAGATTTTGGCGGGTGGGATTAGGAGCGCATTATTAACAACCATTGCTGGGCTCTGTGTGGCAATTCCAGCGATAACGTACAAACAAATATTAGACCATCAGATTTCAGGCTTAGAGTGGCTTCTCATGAAACAGAGAAAAAAATGAGAACTCGAAGAAGAAAAGCAATTCAGAAACCACTAGATTTAAATAGCTTAATTGATGTTATATTTATATTGCTGCTTTTTGTGATGGTCTCTGTTCGATTCTCAGAACCCTTAGAAAAAATTGCCCATCAATTACCAGAATCGGAACTCCAATCAAGCGGAAACATTTTAGGCGTTGTGATTTCAAGAAAAGATTCTGGAGATTGGTTTTACGCAGGAAAACCAGTCTCTGAAAAGCAATTGATTGATACTATACAGGCATTGTCTTCTGAAGAAGTTTTAGAGACTTTTTTATTGGAGTTAGATCCGCGGTCCGATTTCGGCGGTTTTGTTCGACTTTCTGAAGTCATGCGAAACAAAGGCATTCAGAAAATTGAGATTGGAGTACAGAAAAAAAATTAAGCCTTTGGTTCTTTCCTAAGCTGATTGTAGACATCGATTAGGAATTTTGTTTTTTTGTCTTTGAGTTTAGAGAGAAATAGCTGTTTCCCCAAGGATTCACCAGATTCTATTTTTTCCAAATAAGAATAAAGGTTGGAATACTCCTGTACCTTCAAGGATCGGAGTGTAGTTTCTTTGCCTTCGGGATCCAAGCCTTGGACGAAAGAAAGCATATATTGTTTTTCTTCCTCGGGTGATATACCAGTTAGAAAGCCAAGCTCCATTGGCAGTATCGTGTCTTGGATAGTATCAGAAGTTTCTGTTAGGAGTAATTCAAAGAAAAACTCTGAACCTTTTCCTAGCTTACTTTGAACGTTTAATTGGCCTCCTTGCAGTTCTACCAAATGTTTAGCGATCGAAAGACCAAGTCCAGTTCCAGAGATGGAATCTTTCTGCTTACTTTGCCAGAAGGGTTCAAAGACAGTTTTCATATCTGCATTTGAAATGCCTAAACCTGAATCTATTACAGCAAACTCGAGCAATGCACCACCTGCTTTCCCGTGATTTTTTTGGAAAATTCTAAGTGTAACTTGTCCTTGTTCAGTGAATTTAAGTGCATTGCTGATTAAGTTGATTAGAATCTGTTGGATTTTTTTATAATCACCAAGAAAAGTAGAGTTGAATTCTATTCCTTCTAGTTTAATAGTTAGGTTAATACCCTTTTCTTGAAACCGATATGCAAACAGATTCAATAGGAATTCCCAGAGTTTATGAATTGAAAATCTCTCTATGTCTAAGCCCAATTGTCCTGCTTCTACTTTTGATAAGTCCAAAAAATCATTGATCAGACCTAACAAATAGATCCCATTCTCTTTTACAGAAACCACAGTTTTTTTAAGACTGGGTGGTAGCTCTTCTTCCTTTTCTAAAATTTGGCTGAGTCCGATCACTGCGTGCAAAGGTGTCCGCAATTCGTGTGTAATTCGGGAAAGCAAATTAGACTTTAACTGAAAACGAGCCCTTTCCGTATGACTCCTTCTAAAGAGGAGCAAATAGATAAGCAAAATGTTTAAAGTAAAAGATGCGATTAGGAACCATTGGATAAAAGTTAGGTTCATAAGATGTCCATAACCAACATAGTCATATCGTCATGGATGATCCCATTTCCGTGTTTTAGTGAAAACAATTGCATTGAAGCCAAAAATTCTTTTGCGGAAAGGTGACAGTTTCGTTTCACTTCTTCCAGAAAAATGGAATCTCCCATATAGTTTTCATCCATATCGGGCACTTCATACATTCCATCTGAGAAAAGAAAAAGTCGGTCTTTCTCTTGCAGATAGTAATCTTTGTTATCTAGGATCAGTTGCGGAAACATAAGTAGGCAAAATCCTTTTGTCCCTAACTTAAAAATCTTCTCCTCACGAATAAGAACCATAGCATGGTGACCAGCCATTGAATAACTGAGCAATTTGTTCTGTGGGTTGTAACGCAAATAGATTGCAGAAATGAAATGGGTCTCAATCAAAGGAGAGAGATTGTTGTGAAGCCAATGGAGGCATTCGCTTGGTGTTAAAAAAGCTTTGGTCATGTTTTTGAAAGAAATGATCGCCATTAGACTGATCATTGCCGCCGCAACTCCATGGCCAGTTACATCTCCAAAGAGAATGTCTAAATCCTGAGAAGGTTGCAATTCGTAAGTAATCCAATCACCTCCTACCTGTTCCATGGGGAAGTAGGATGTGTGAATCTGATAGTCTTTTGACGGAGGAAACTTGAAACTTACAAGATTTTGCTGGTTACTTTTTGCGATATCCAAGTCATTTTTTAAAGCTCGAAGTAGCAAATTTCTTTCTTTTTCTAAGGTTCGGATTTTGAGCTGTGAACGGACACGGGCAAGAATTTCTGCTTCTTGGAAAGGTTTGGTTATGTAGTCTACAGCACCCATATCCAAAGCTTTGACAATGTTTTTAGTTTCGTGAAGTGCAGAAACAAAGAGAATAGGGATCTCAGCAGTTTTGGAGTTTGATTGTAAGATTCGTGCTACTTCAAATCCATTGATCCCTGGCAAAAGCACATCTAGCAAAACCAAATCAATTTCAATTTCATTGCAAAGTTCTATCGCATATTCACCATCATAGGCGACAACGATCTCATAGTTTTCGTAACGTAGGATCTCAGAAAGGATTTCAACATTGGTTTCGTTGTCATCGACAATGAGAATTTTCACAGAGGAAGGCATTGCAAGTATTTCAAGTAAGAAACATTGACTTGGCAAGAGGTTTTTTCTATGGTTGGATTCATAGGGAAGTGGTTTGAATCTAGAACAAGCACATCAAAGAAAAATCATTCATATCGATATGGATGCTTTCTATGCTTCTGTCGAAGTGCGAGATAACCCACTTTGGAAAGGCAAGCCATTGGTCGTAGGTGGATCTCCACATTCCAGGTCTGTGGTTTGTGCCGCAAGCTATGAAGCGAGAAAGTTCGGAATAAGGTCGGCTATGTCCTGTTATAGAGCCTTTCAGCTTTGCAATGAGGCTGTTTTTGTTCCTCCAAGATTTGATGCCTATATCGAAGTTTCTAAGCAAATTAGAAAGATTTTTTTAGAGTACACAGATCTAGTCGAGCCCTTGTCTTTAGATGAGGCATACTTAGATGTAACTACAAATAAATTCAACACTCCTTTTGCCTTTGAAATAGCAAAGGAGATTCGAAAAAAGATATATATTGAAACGCAATTAACCTGTTCTGCCGGAGTTTCCTACAATAAATTCCTAGCTAAAATGGCATCAGAACATAACAAGCCCAATGGTCTCTTTGTCATTCAACCAAAAGATGCGTTGAATTTTCTTTCTGAAATACCTCTTGCAAAGTTTTATGGAATTGGAAAGAAAACAGCAGAGAAAATGCGGGAACTTGGAATGGAAAAAGGGCAAGATCTACTTGCTAAGTCCGAATCAGAATTGATTAACCATTTTGGAAAGATGGGAAGTTCCTTTTTTTATATGGCAAGGGGTTTAGATGATAGGTCAGTAGAACCTTTTAGAGAACCAAAGTCTATAGGTGCGGAGACTACCTTTGAAAAAGATTCTTCAGACTTTACCTACTTGGCTTCCGAATTGCAGTCGCTAAGCGAAATTGTTTTTTCTAGGCTTCAGAAAAAAAGCAAGAAAGCAAAAACAGTTGTTCTTAAAATAAAAAATTCTGAATTCCAGAGCAAGACTCGAAGCTTTACAGCTAAGGATTGTTTTTCATCTCCCGATTCCATTTTTCAGTGTTCTTTACACCTTTTGAAACTGTATTGGGACTCTGCTTCTAGAGATGCAGAGAAAATCAGACTTTTGGGAATCCAGTGCAGTCATTTTCAAAGCGAAGAACAAGCAATCGACAAAGAGCCCAATCTTTTTTCAATGGACAATTATGTTCGGAAATAGCGAAGAAGACTTTGAGACCATTGGACCTCTTCAGGTTCTGCGAGTGCAAGGCGAGAAGGGGGCACCCACCATCGTCCTTTTCCACGGATTTGGAGCAAGTGCACACGACCTTTATCCACTGCATGAGGTAATTACCACAGAACAAAGATTTAACTGGATTTTTCCACAAGGGCTCCTGAAAGTTCCGATCATGCCTGGGTATGAAGGTAGGGCTTGGTTTCCAATTGACCTCCAAGCATTGCAAGAGGCTATGCAGAAAAGCGATTTTAGAGATTTTTCAGATCATGAGCCCGAAGGTTTATCGACTGCAAGAACAGCCGCTATACTAATGATTCAGGCTTTGGGCATTCCCTTTGATCAATTGATTTTAGGTGGTTTTTCCCAAGGTGCCATGCTTTCTACAGACATTGCGCTACGAAACACGAAAACGGCCAAAGGACTTATGTTGCTATCAGGCACATTGTTATGTGAATCAGAATGGAAAGAAATGGCTAAAACCAAAGGGAATTTGCGTTTTTTTCAATCGCATGGCGAATCCGATCCTATTCTTGGTTTTCGAAGTGCCAAAAAACTTGAAAAAATCATGCGTGATGGTGGTATGCTAGGTGAATTCATTCCATTTTCTGGTGGTCATGAGATTCCACAAGTTGTCATCCAGGGCATTAGCCGTTATTTGAACAGCTTATCTTAAACTCGTTTTTGACTTAGCAGACTTCCGATAATTCCAGACAAAAAGACAATGGGTAACCCATAGAATGCCCAAAAGTACGTATAATTTCCTGCTTCACCAAAATGGAAAAAGCAAAACAATCCCCAAGACAAACCGAGTACAATTGAAACATAAGCTCCGATTTTTGTGACCTTATCCCAGAAGAATCCAGCCAAAAGAGCAAAGCTCAATGCAAAAATTGGGATATTAGCAAGGATCAAACGAGAGAGTACAGACTCCTGCAAAGTTATCCCTCCGATATAGGAAGCGATCGCAAAGAAAAAAACAATCAGTCTTAACCCAAAAACAGAGTTTGAAAACATGCCAGGTTTTTCCGGAAAATCTGCTTTGACCATAGAAGCTTGCGTGCTCCAAAGTCCGGTTAGGGTCGTTCCACCAATTGCTAGGATTGTTGCAAATAACAGTCCTTTAGGAAAAGGAGAGAGTACATTGTTTAAAAGATATGGAATTCCTTCTTCCCCCGCACCCAATTGAATATTTTTTTGCCGAAGAGCCGCTACAGCAACGATTGGGAAGGAATAGAGCAAAAAGACGAGAACGGAACTCATTCCAACGGCTTGGTGAGCTGTTTTACTATCGATCGCAGAGAAAATTTTCTGCCCATACCAGGGTGATGCAATATACGTGAGCATAGTGAGTAGTACTAAGCTTCCAATGAAACTGGGAGGAAGAATTTCCGTTGCATTTTCTGGAATCGTAAACGAGCTTAGAGGGACATCTAGTTGTTGTAAGCTTATATAAACCAAAAAGGGAAGCATAACCAAACAAATCAAAAAACTGCCCAAATCAAATCGAATAATAGAAATCAAGCCGTCCTTTACAGTCCAAAGAAAGAAAATAAAAACAATCAAACCACCCAAAAGGAAAGCAGAAGTTTCTGGAAAGATTGGTTTCAGAAGAAGAATCAAAGATTTAACATAAGCAGATGAAAAACCTCCCATAGCCAGAATGAGTAAAATGCTGGCACTCTTTCCAAGGAAGGAACCATACTTTTTAGTAAACAATCCAGCAACAGAAGTTTCACCTAATTCCCGCCATGCCTTTGCTACAGCAAACGTGTAGAACAAAAGTCCTATCAAAAAAACCAGGGGCAAGAGGAGGGCATACAAACCAACATAGTACGCAACGCCTGAGAATGCTAATAGTGTAGCAGGATTAAACTCTGTCATAACCAAAGTGGCAACTAGAGGAAACAGGGTAGTCTTTTGGCTATTGAAAAAGTAATTTGAAACGGAGTCGGAGGGTTTCGAAACAGTTTGGCTTATCAAAACGAGGAAGAGTAAAGATAGACTCATTCCTATCCAAAACCAAACCTGATTTGGTAATATTTCATTCAAAGGTGTCGTGCTCCTTTCTGTATATTGCGAAGAATCGAGGAATAAAATGCCAGAGAATTTGGAATTCGCAGAGAGAGCTGAGGAAAATAAAGAGGAGTTTGGTCTTGGAAAAGAGGGTTGGGTTCCAAAGAGATTCCCATAGGTAATAACTCGCAAGCAAACCTAGCAACAAAAACTTAAGAGCTGTTCCAATTTTCGGAATGAGTTTTGGTTTTACCTGGAATTGAATTTTTTTAAAGAATAGTAAAATGGGTACTGCCGAAATCTGGGCAGTATCTCTGAAAAGTGCTAAAGCAAAATAAGCCAGAGGGATTTGAGACTTCCAGAAGAAAAAACCAAACAAAGTGATAGTCACAATTTTATCTGCAACTGGATCCAGAACCGCTCCTAATGCCGAAGAGGCATCGAGTTTTCGAGCAAGCCAGCCATCTAAAAAGTCAGTCAAAAAAAGAAGGATCAAACAAGCCAGGCTTGGCACAACCATTTTGGATTCTAAAAAATAGAGTGCCGGTGCCAGCATCAAAACCCTAGAAATCGTTAGTGCGTTCGGGAGGTGTAAAATCCAAATGGACATAGGTCTAAGTTACAAATGAAATCTCTTCTCCTCTCCTTCGCCATCCTTTTCTTTTCCCTACCTGTATTTGCTCTAGATCATTCTCATTCAGCTTGGGATTCGCTTTTGAAGAAACATGTCCGGAACGGTCTCGTAAATTATAAGAACATTAGGACAGACCTTTCGGCTCTAGATACATATTTGAATTCACTGAGTTCCGTGACAGAGGCTGAATACAATGGATTTAGCCAACCCCAAAAGATGAGTTTTTTAATCAATGCCTACAACGCATTTACCGTAAAACTTATCTTAGACCACTATCCTTTGAAGAGTATCACGGAGATTGGTTCCCCGTTTTCTAAAATTAACCTCGCGAGGGGAACGCCTTGGAAAAAAGAGTTTTTTGAACTTTTGGGAAAGAAGAGACACCTAGATTGGATCGAGCATGAGAAGCTTAGAAAAGACTTTTCTGAACCTCGGATTCACTTTGCCATCGTTTGTGCTTCCATTGGTTGTCCTATCCTTGCTTCAGTTGCTTACAAACCAGAAACTCTTTCGCAACAATTGCAGACTGCAAAGCTAACTTTTCTCCAGACAGCATCAAAAAATAGGTATGAAAAAGAACGAAATGTTCTCTACCTATCTTCCATTTTTGATTGGTTCAAGGCGGATTTTATCCGCAACACAACGTTGATCGAGTTTGTTCAAGATGGATTCAATGAAAAGATCAAACCTGATGCCCTTATTGAATACACTGAATACAGCTGGGTGTTAAACGAGGAGAAATAGGCGATATTCAATTTTTAAAGTAATTTTTTTTCCATACTTTTGAAATAGTTCTACCATTGCGGTGTCAAAGTCGTTTTTGCCTGCATTGTTGGATATTGACCCGAGTTGCCAGAAGTAAACGAAAATGATTGTGCTCCTACAACATTACCTGCTATGAAATCAAAGTCATGTGCCACAAGGGAAGTAGTTCCAATCCCAGAAGTACTATAAAAGGCGAGATAACTAATCCCCCCTGCAGAGACTTGAACATTAGGACGTTTGATGACAAAGTATTGTCTGTCGGTAACTGCGATTGTACTTCCGCTATAAAGGTTGGTTAGATTTACGACGGTGCCACTATTGTGATATTTCAATTGGCATGAAAAAGAATTCTGTGGGTTCAGGGATGGGATAAATGTGAAGAGGAGAACATAGCTAGAAGCTGGAAACTCTTTGACCGTATTCGCATGTGAAAAAGTAGATCTATATGCATATGTTCCCCCAGTTGCTACAGATGTTGCCCAATTGCTACTGTCAACTGCTCCGTTATAGCCCACAATATTAGAAGCTAATGCGGCTGAAAGAGCATCGTATTCAGTAAGCGTGATCTTCACTAAGTCATTAGTCGAAGCAGCATTGTAAGCGGAAAGAGAAGCACTGAGATAATTCAGTATGGCATCAGGGACAGGTGCATTCACAGTAATGTTAATGGAAGAAGTCGTGCTTCCGCCAGAATTGGAAGCCGTAATAGTGTAACCTGTTGAAGATTGAGTCGCCGTGGGTGCGCCAGTGATCGAGCAATTTGATGCGACAATCGCTAATCCTGCCGGAAGAGTAGGGCTAGATGAACAGGACGTAATCGATCCTGAAAACGTCGGAGTTACTGTCGATATTACATCGTTCTGTGTAAACTGATAAGGGCTTCCAGAATAGGTCAAGGCTGAGGGTGGTGTCTGGGTCACAGCAATACTAATAAAAGCATTTACTGTCCCATTTGCATTGGTCCCCGTAATCGTATAATTATCCACCGACGGGTTTGCGGGTGCATTACCGCCTAGGGCACAAGTTGTACTATTTAGAGTAATGCTAGATGGAAGCGCTGGACTCGAAGTACAGGTAGTAAATGGTTGTGTGATGGCAGTTGCCCCGACAGCGGCAGTAATTGTGGAATTAACTGTGAAGGAAAATGGG
>JAIXRB010000143.1 GCA_027485405.1 Leptospiraceae bacterium
AGAAATCAATTATGTCTATGAATCGCTTAAAATCGATAGATGGTATATCAGGGAAACTTTCTATACTTACATTTTCCAAGTCAGTATGGTAAATATCGGATTCAACAGGATGAGTGCCTGAATTATCGAAACCAATATTTTTCACTAAGGATTTTGAGGGATAAAGGATTACTCCTTTTTTCAAAAAAACATTCAAATACCAGACAATAGCCCAGGAATCAATTTTTTCATTCATTTGATCCTTTAACATTTCAAAGTAATCTACTGCATTCAAAAGATTAAAAGAATACTTATCGAACCATGAGAATGAACTTAGTCTATGTTCAATGGAATCGTTTTTGAGAGTTTCCCAGGATCGTTTCCATACTCCCCACCCCCAAGATGTGGTGAAAGGTAGAAAAAAAGCAGAGTTCCCTTGAATAGAAACAGAGGGAATGTAGCCACTGATTTGTTTTACTTCTTCTTTATCTTTGTAGAGCTCAAGGCCTGTGTTCATGTATTCCAGAAAAGATTTGGAAACGAGCAGATCATCTTCTATTACTATGACCGAACCGAATAGATTAACAATCTGTGTTACGCCTTTTACAACCGATTTCGCGAGTCCTAAGTTGGCTTCAGATTCTTCGATAACTGTGCTTTTACACCAATTTTTCTCTCGAATGACTTTGCGAACCTCATGGATTTTTTCTATTTCATCTGGCGAAGCTCCGGCTTTCGGTCCATCGGCAAAAATATACAAATCCGATTCACTCGCAAGCCGCGCAGAAGATAAACATTCGAGTGTTTTTTTAGTATGCTCGGGTCTATTATAAACGAATAAACAAATAGGGGCGAATTGATTCAACGGATTTGGTTTTTTCAATTTAAATTTGATTGCATTTGCGCTTTCATTTGCCTAGCCCAATTCTCCAAGACCAATGCCTTAAAAGAGATTGGACATATTGCACCGTCCGGAAAGGGTCCTGTAGATAGTTGCAAGGCAGATTCTTTAGTAAGAATATTCGCCTTCACAAGCTCCCCATTTAACAACTGGTGTCCATAAACTTTAAATAATTCATTGTGCCATTCTAAAACCGGTGGAGCAAATCCCTTCTTGGGTCGATTCATAATTTCTTCTGATAAAACTCCTTTCATTGCCGCACGCAACCATGGCTTAGGGAAATCTATATGATCTGGATGTTTTTGATTGTTCTTGCGAAGTCCAATTACTAATTCTACAAGTTTATAATCTATTAGTGGTAAACGAAGTTCTACCGAAAAAGCCATGCTTAGTCTATCACCTTGTGCAATTCCATTTTCCAGTAAATACGTATCTGAAATCAGTTTGGTGATTAATACATCCGTATATTTCCATGGTTTATCAAAACTAAATAAATCATAAGGAGAATGATTTTTTAAAGAATTCTTAAATTCGTTTGTTAAGTAAGAATCCAGAGTTTCCGTCGCCATTCTGAAATCTGGAGATAACTCATAAAAAACTGCTCTATTTTTTGGAGCCTTAAATTTCAAATACTTGCGAAAGCTCCCCCTTATCCTCCCAAAAGATTTAACCCATCTTAAAACATCTGAATGATTTCTCCAGGAAGGTAAATTCTTTAAAAATTCGATACCAAACCCATAAAGAAAGTTTTGGTATCGAATTGATTTTTCCGTCAGGCCGACTGCATCTTTTACCCATTTGTATCCCCAAAAAAGCTCGTCTCCCCCTTGACCCTGCAAAAGCACTGATATCCCATTCTTTCTTGCGGCTTCATTGATCGCATAATATCCGTAGCCTGAGATATCTGCAATCGGGTCGTCTCGGAAAAAATTCATTTTCTCGAAATTCTCTACTAGACTCTTGGTATCTAGCTCTACCTCGTGTATCGGAATTCCAAGAATATCCGCTAGTTGTTTGGCTTCCTCTCGTTCATCATTTGAAGGACGGCCTGGATAACCAACAGAAAATGCATGACGTGTTCCTGGGTATTTCTTAACGGCTAACGCGGCTATGCTACTGGAATCGAGCCCACCACTGAGAGCTACACCCACTGGAACATCAGAACGAATTATAATTTCACTAATCCTTTCCAGCTCTTCCCTGATCAGTGTGGCAGGATCACCAGCTACTGGCTTTGCGTCCTCCATTCGCCAATAACATTTCTCCTCAATCTTCAATCCATTCAGATCGATCTTAATAAGATGACCCGCTGGAAGCTTTTTTACATCTTTTAATGGGGTTCTGGGCTCTGGAACGAATTGATAATGAAAATAATCATAAACACTTTTTGAATCAAATTCGAAAGGGACAAGTGTAGATGAAAGCAAAGATTTCATTTCAGAAGAAAATAGAAGAAAATCGTTCTTTTTGAAATAGTAAAGTGGCTTTTCGCCCATTCTGTCGCGAACTATGTAAACTAAGTTTTTCTTCTGATCATGCAAAGAAAACGCATACATTCCCCTAAGATGGTGAATGAAATCTTCGCCGTATTCTTCATATAAATGGATTATCGTTTCACAGTCGCTATGCGTCAAAAATGAATGCCCTTTAATTTTTAAGGAATCCGTAAGCTCTATATAATTATAAACTTCACCGTTTGCAACGAGGGCTATTGTCTTATCTTCATTGAAAAGAGGCTGGCCACCCCCTTCTAGGTCTATTACACTTAATCGTCGCATGGCGAAAGCTACCTGATTTGCAATGTAATCTCCCTTTCCATCTGGTCCGCGATGCACTAGACTGGCATTCATTTTGCCTAGGCACGATAGTTGGTAAGGATTTAAGCTCGAGTTACTAATGACTCCTGATATACCACACATTAGTTTATACTCTTAAATGGAAGATACTCTATTTCCATAGAACCTGGAAGATCTACGGATCCCATAAAAGGAATCTGTATACCCATTTGCTTTGGAATTACTGAGAACGATCCTAAGTTTCCCACTGAAATGATACTCTTCCATTCGTCCATCAATTGAGAATTGGGGATTTTATCAACTCGCCCGTAGATTTCTGAATTTATATTCCCAAGGGCTATATGGAAAGTGTATTCTCCGACTCCTAAGTCTAGTTTTATTCTTTGCTTAAACCGAATCTTGGAATCTGGAGATACTACAGCAGGTACATCAATTTGATAATGGAGAGAAGATTTCAAATGAATAGGAATGTTCTTCGAATCAAATAAAGTTATATTTCCTTCCAAACTCATAAATTCTCTTTTTAAATCGAATTCATAGTAGAAATTTATGTATTCCCCGATTTGAAAATTATTCTGCCTTTCGTTATTTTCATTGAGGATTGAAAGATACACTAAAGTGGCACTTTTTTCTTCTCCGGTTGTAACAGCCGACTTTAGATTAAAACTAAAATCTAAAGGGGGCCAATAATTAATTCTTGATTGAATAAAATTATCATTAAGATCGGAGCTAAGATTCTTTGGCTTCAAAACTTTAGGAGAAGAAACAAGCCCTGCTTCTTCACTTTCCAAATAATAGTATTTTGTTACTGTAATGTTTGGCTCTCCAATGGAATGACAAACTCCTTTGTGTAAAAGTAAAACCCGATCACAGTATTTTTGTATAGCTCCAGTATCGTGAGTGACAAATAAAAAAGTAGTATTTCCTCGCGAAAGCAATTCATCAATTTTGGCGTGACATTTTTGGACAAAAAAAATATCTCCTACGGCTAATGCTTCATCGATAATCAGAATCTCCGGCTCCATTAAGGCTTGGACAGAGAAAGCGAGTCTTACGAACATTCCAGAAGAGTAGGTTTTTACAGGCTGATCGATAAAATCTCCAATTTCCGAGAACTCAAGAATTTCTTGGAATTTGGATCTTATGAACTCTTGGCTAAATCCAAGTATTGCCCCATTCATAAATACATTTTCTCTTCCCGTAAAATCAGGATTAAATCCAGATCCTAATTCGAGAAGTGCATTGACTCGGCCATTTACTTCTATTGAGCCCGTAGTCGGAGTCAAAGTGCCTGCAATGATTTGCAGTAAAGTCGATTTACCTGCCCCATTGCGACCAATGATTCCAAATGCCTCTCCTTTCTTAACTTCAAAGCTAATCTCTTTCAATGCCCAGAAATCTTTGGAATACTGCTTATCAAACTTTGAACTGACCTTAAGTAAATAAGGTTTGAATAGCTCTAACAATCGATATGTTGGCTTGTCATAGGAGTGGAAAACTTTAGAAAGATTCGATACTTTTATTGCAATATCTTCTCTAGTATTCATAAAACGTCCGCAAAACCTGGTCTAGTGCGTTTAAACCACTGAAATCCCAAATAGATAAGAAGAAATCCAAAACAAGTTGTGCTAAGAATCACAAAAAAGTTAGGAGACCGTTCAAAAATTAAGATTGATCTACCTTCTTCTAACAAAAGCGATAGTGGGTTCAAAAAAAGAAACTTTCGAAAAGATAAAGGTATCTTATCTAATGAGAAAAAAACTGGACTAGTAAACAATAGTATGGTTACAAAATGAGCCATAAAAAATCCAATATCACGAATATAAACTCCGATTGAAGAGAGAAAAAAACTAAGCCCTAAAGCAATTAAAATTATGGGAAGTAAAACCAATGGCAAAAAAACCACAGTCCATGGTAATGCGTGATTGACTAAAAAGTAGAAAAAGAAAAAAATCACAAAACTGAAAAAGGAATGAATCAAAGAAGAAAATACACTTACTACCGGCAAAATCTCTAAGGGAAAAATTACTTTTTTCACAAAATTGGGTTGTTGGACGATTAAAAATGGAGCTTCTCTTAGCACATCACCAAATAAATTAAATAAAGTTAAGCTAGCAAAAAGAACCAAAGCAAAATCGAAGTGACCCTCATTCTCTATGCCCCACTTCGCTTGGAAAACTACGCTAAAGGCAAAAGTATATATTGAAAGCATAATCAAAGGATTTAAAAAAGACCATAGAAGCCCTAAACTGGAACCCTTGTAACGACCGACAACTTGACGTTTGGTAAGCTGCAGAATTAGAGAAATTCTTAATTTCCTTTTTTCTAAATCCATAATCTAAGATTTTTTATCTACGAAAAAGTTCGTATTCTTGCAGATTTTCAATATAACCATTATTTACTTTCTTTATTAAAACGCTTTTAAAATTATGATTTCTTATTTCATTTCTGATATTTTTATTTAGATTCCAAGATGTAGTGTAGAGTACACAATCGTTATCAGACAATTGATCGAAATCACCTCCAATCTTGATCATAGACTTTGGATTATCTAATAAATAATGATATTGGATCATTATCACAATGAAACTTGGCTCGACAAAAATAAAGGGTTTACTGCACTGTGTTTCCAGCTTACTCAAAATGCTAAACCATTGGCTTTTATTTTTATTTAAATTTTCAACCACCCTAGAATCTAAATTGGTATACTTCGAAAAATAAAAAAAAACGAAAACAAAAGGTAATATGAATTGGTAATTCTTTCTACCGAAGACTCCGAAATCTACTTTTAAATGAATTAGGAATACCAAAAAAAACGGGAAGGTTGTGTAAAGTAAATGTTGATAGCGATTTGCAAACCAGGGAATTCTATTGTGCAGAACATAGGTAGGAAGTAATAATTGATACAAAATAGAACCCATAAGAAACAATAGCATCATTTGCATTTGATTTGAATAGAAATCAAATCTAAATTTCGAATAGGAGATTACTATAATAGAAACAAGAAAGATTAGGTTTAATACTAAGAAAAAGCTATTTTCAGCTATTTTAATATTATTAATAAAATGGTTCAAAAAGAAATCAAAATTGAATGGAGGGCTACTCCCCCAGTGTCCCATCAAAAAAAGGAGGAAAAAGGTAAGAAAAGATAAATTCGCAAAACAAAAACCTAAAACTATGATTCTTTTCTGCCTTGGAATCTTTCCAAAGATAAGCGCACCGCTAAAAAAAGATAAGAAAATTCCCCATAGTAAATTCAAACTTAAGGTTAAACTAAAAAGAAATATTGAAGTCTGAATTAAAAAGAAGAGACGTAAAGAGTAACCCTGTTTAATCAGGGAAAATAAACAAATAAATAATAAAGCATACAAAAAAAGACTTAATGAATATGGTCTATATTCTACAATTACATACTCAGAAAAAGGCGACTCTATTAAATAAATAGCGAATAAGACCAACAAAAGAGAGTTCTTTCGGAGCTGATACAGAAAAATCGAGACAAAGAATAAAAAAAACGAAAAAGGCAATATTCGTAGAAACTCAGAATCTGAATTAAACTTTTGAAAACAAGAGGCTAGAAGATAAAATAAAGGAGGTTGTCCATTCTGAATTCGTGCTTCATCAACTAATCCATAAAATGTCTGAGTATTTGCAACTTTAAAGGTTATAACTTCATCAAACCAAAAAAATCTATCTTTCGTTTTCAGAAATAAAAGAAAGACAAAGAGAATTGTGAATATACAAAGTAGATAGTTCCAGATTGAACTATTAAATTTTTTTAAATATTTCACTTATAAGGCGCTCAAAAACATTTTATTGAAAAAAAAGGAAAAAATTATACGGATATCTCATTATTTTAGAGATGATCTCGGAATTAAACAGAATGGGAAACCTTTTTTCGATCTGAAATAACAATGGCAGAAACCCCTGCAAATAAAACAAGCATTTGCGACTCGGAACTCTCCCAAGGAATCGTAGTTAAAAGGTATGGTATAAAAAGGATTAGAAAAATTGAACTTTCTCTTCCTAGTTCTGTTTTTTGGTAAGAATTCCAAAAAGACTTTACATAAGTCCCAATTACTATTAAAGCCGCCACTAGAAGAGTATAAGGTCCGGAGGTTCGATGGACATCAGGCAAGAAGCTGTGGAACCAGAAGTGCCAAGGATATGTGAAAGTACTTCGGGGGTATTGCCAGAAGGAATTGCGCACCTGTGCAAAATAGTCTTTATGATGTAGGAGCTTTTCAGAGTAATCTCCCGTTTTCAACCTTTCCATTGTCCTAATCAAGAAATCACCATTCATATAGAAAATTAAAAGGGAACCGAAAGAGAAAAAAGCCAGAAACAAGAGATATTTATCCAGGCCTAGCTTAAAGGTTTGAACACCATTGATAGCAATTAAGAGAAGAATCGCCAAGATTAGAACTAGAAAGAAAGTTCTCGCAGTAAATAGGACAGATATCCAAGATCCGAAACCTAGTGCCAAAACCAAAAGTATCCAAAAAATTTTTGAAATGTTTTGAAAACCTTTTTTAAAGGCTATAAGATAAATAGAAAGCATACTGCCAAGAATAGTAGTTCCAGGTGAATTATACACAATATCTAACATGAAAGAATATGTCCTGCCATAGTAGGGAGGTTCTAATTTTATCAGAGTAAAAATAGTATTTAGACTTGCAAATGCTAGCATGCCCATTGGCAAGCATGAGAGGACTTTAACTTTCCGAGAACTGCTTCTCTCAAGAGCAATGATAAGAAAAACGCTCAGTAAATTCGTTGAGTTTCGGAGGAAAGCCTCAAGATCGATACCTCCGACCCAACCATCAGGTAAATCTGGTGCTTTATAGAACCTATAATAAAAATAGAAAAATAAAACCCATAGAATCCCTAAACCAAATTCTTGGCTGAGAAAATTGATTCTATGAATCTGGCAGAAAACTCCCATTATGATTCCTATATTTACTAATAAGAAATAGGGAGTAGGCAAAAAGCTAAAACCCGAAAAGAAAATACAGACAATCGGAATGCCCATTAAGATTTTTGATTTAACCCTGAATTTATTCATTCAAATAATACTCTTTTTTCTTGCTTGTACAAATAAACTTAAACTTCGAATGATTTTTGGATTAAAAGCTTATTAAAAGACTAAAAGAGCCATTTCTAAAACTCGAAAATAAAAAAAAATATCTAAAATCGTAAAAAATTTTGAAGAGCTTCTAATCTTATATATATTCATTTATCTCGCTCCAAAACCAGTTAAGACAGTTTTTATTGTCTTGAAAGCAATAAGCAAATCTAACCAGAAAGAAAAATTCTTTATGTAATAAAAATCGTATTCGAGTTTGACTTTCATTCCATCCACTTCAGCGGCATAACCTTGGTTGACCTGTGCCCATCCTGATAGCCCAGGTCGGACTACATGCCTATATGCAAAGAAAGGGACATCTTTTTCATACCATTGGGATAGTTCGTACGATTCTGGGCGAGGTCCAATGAAGGACATTTGACCTATCAAGATATTGAACACCTGAGGCAGTTCATCGATGCGAAATTTACGAATAAACTTCCCAATTTCAGTGATCCGAGGGTCTGCGCTATGTTTGGTAAATCCCTCTCCACGCTTGTCAATATACATGCTTCGAAATTTTAGCATGGGAAATACCTTTCCCCGAAAACCCATCCGAGGCTGGATGAAAAGAGGGGATCCTTTGGATTCGATGCGAATTAGGAAAGCAATGATAAGAAAGAATGGTAATAAAACCGGTATAAATAGTAGAGATGTGAGTAGATCAATCAATCTTTTAGTGCGTTCATAGAATTGAGATGGTAAAAGCGAACCAAAAACATTTTCAGATAAATGATTGATTTGAACTCTTCCAGTCACTGTTTCTCGTATTTTCCTTTCGGAGTAAACCGGAATTCGAGCAAGTGTGCATTTTGCGAGGAATTTTTCCCATTCGGGGGTGATCGTAGGACTATTAAAATCTGCTACGATAGCATTGTATCTTTGGCCTTCGAGGTCTGGTTTTGATAAAATTGTAAACAGGGCACCATGATTTTTTTCAAGCTCTTTGCTAAATCCAAAAGGAAGTATCGCGTATCGGGTTAATCTATACCTCCTACCTAGAAAGAAACCGACAAAACACCACAGCAAAGTTACTCCAAAGCCCACAACAAAGATTTGGATAGAATAAGTAGTCCGAAAAAAAAGAATCAAGGCGATCGGAACTAAGTAGCAAAAGAATGTAACTGGAATGATGTAGGCAACTGATTCCGAATCGGGAAGACGAAACAACCTGCGTAAAGTGAATGTTGAAATAAAAAAGGCTAACAAACTAGCCATTAGAGAAGTGACTAAGTTGGGATCGTTGGATTTCCAAAACTCCTGTCCCCAAATCGGAATAGCACTGCAAACGACTAGAAAAAATCCGCCAGTAAGAAATTGAAAAAAATAACTTAACAGAATTTTTTCATACCAACGGGAATGGCGACGAATAAAGTTCAGATTGTCTTGAATCAGATTACTATTCATTTAGTACTGACGAGAGAATTTGATGACAAGCTGATTTCGTAGAAAATTTATTAGTCACGAGTTGCTTGCTGTTGGTTCCCATTTTCTTGCGAAGTTCTTTATCCAAAAGCGACACCGCAGACTGTGCAAACCTCTCATCCTCTCCTGCAATAACTACAAATCCAACATTTGCTTCTTCGATGACTTCTTTCAGGTCATTGCCTGGGTTTACACTGCCCAATATAGGCAATCCTTGGACTAAGTAGCCCAAGATTTTGCCTGGGAAATTGTGAGTGGAATGATTGCGATTCAAACAGAACAAACCTACATCGAATTCGATCATCATTTTTTGAAATTCATCCTGTGGGATTGGGTCAAGTCGAGTTATGTTCGATAGATTTTCAGACTGAATGAAGTTTCGAACTAAATCGACCTCATCGCCAGCTCCTACTAACAGAAAATGAGCGGAAGAAAAATCTTTGAGTTTCAGTGCCAACCGAAGAATTTGGCTCATGTCCTGTGCATGACCAATATTTCCTCCATAAAAGAAGACAACTTTATCTTCCAGACCCAACTGCCTTCTATAGCTTTTTTGATCTGTAGTGTTGAATTTGGAATCGAGAACGATCGGTCTGTCAGAAGCCCAATTGTACAAAACTTCTAGTTTTTCCTTTCCACTAAAATAGTTCCGAAACCATTCCAAATTTTTCCGCGACATGAGCCCGATGATATCAGCTTGGTTGTATTGAAATCTTTCCATGAACAAAAAGAACTTTGTAAGGGGAGAGTTCTTTTTCAGAATCCCGTTGTCGATTGCCCATTGGGGAAAGATATCTCGAAGAATCAAATAAGTCTTTGGAATCCAAAGTTTCTTGAGTTTGTAAACCAACCAACCCCAAAAAATGGATGGAGAGTAACAGATAACGAGATCAATCTTTTCATTTGCAAAATGAGCTTTTCCAGCTCTCCATGCTCGAAAGGGAAGCAACAACTCATTGACCAAGCGGATTGGTTTAGGGATATTTTTGAGTCTTCCTGAAGGAAATCGCAGGACTTTGACTCCTTCCAATATATCCAGATGCCTTGGAAGGTATCTGTAGTTTTGGTAGCTGTCTGGAGTTACGACTAAAACATCATGACCTTGAGAATGCAACTCTGAAGCGAGTTCATGCATCATCTTTGCGGCGACTTTTGTGCTGTCGGGAAGGTAGTCGTCAACGATTAGGAGAAGGTTCAATGGAAATTATTTATGCCAAACTGTTCTGTTGACATATCCTGTATAGCTCTGGACAATCTTAACAATTTTTGAGGAAACTTGATCAATATTGTAGTCTGAAACTATACTAAGAGGACCTGAGTTTTTGCTGGATAAAGAAATTGCTAAATCTACTGAATTGAGTATGTCTTCTTTTTGAATTCCAGTCATAATCAGAGTGCCTTCGTCCATTCCTTCAGGGCGCTCGTGAGTGTTACGGACTGTGACAGCTGGAAACTGGAGAAGGGAGGATTCTTCAGTAATTGTTCCGCTATCGGAGATTACACATAGCGCATTTTGTTGAAGATATATGTAGTCAAGAAATCCGAATGGCTTAAGGAAGTGAACCTTTGGATCCATGCTTTTCTCATTGATGGTTTCCAATCTCTTTTTTGTGCGGGGGTGAGTAGAAACAATCACTGGAATTTGAAATTTTTGAATCAATGCATTGAGTGAATCCAAAAGAATAATCAAGCTTTCTTTAGAATCGACATTTTCTTCTCGGTGTGTTGAAACCAGAAGGTAGTTTTTGGGAACAAGTTTCAAAGTCTCCAGAATTCTCGATGAGGCAATTTTCTCTCTGAAGTAATCTAAGACCTCTTTCATATGAGAGCCGGTCTTCATGATGGTTTCCGGACGGATTCCCTCTGAAATCAAGTATCTTCTTGCGTGATCGGATAAAACCAAATTGATATCACTGAGGTGATCGACTACTTTTCGATTGAGTTCCTCAGGAACTCGTTCATCAAAACATCGATTCCCTGCTTCCATATGAAAGACTGGGATTTTCCTTCGCTTAGCAGAGATTACTGAAAGGCAGGTGTTTGTATCGCCATACAAC
>JAIXRB010000010.1 GCA_027485405.1 Leptospiraceae bacterium
CCATATACACTATTTGACTCTACAATCTGTCCCTTTGGAAGTCTAGTTTTAGCTTTTTAGCCATAGTGGCTTCCAGGATTCTTGGGCTAAAGTTCCTCATCCACTTGAGAAAGAGCCCTGAAGTACTCATTGTAAAAAGCCTTGGATCTGTTTTTTGGCTGACTTCCCAAAGAAATTTTGCAACTTCTTCTGGAGTCTTTAGTTTTCCCTCCGCTTGCTTTTCAGAATGGATTTTGCCATCTGCGCCCAGAACATTGGATCTAAGATTTGTTTTTGTATAAGGAACACAAACTAAAGCAGACCTAACCCCTTCCTCTTTCAATTCTATTCGCATCGATTCCATAGCGGCATGTAAGGCGGACTTGGAAGCGGAATACGCCGCCCGTCCCGGAACCCCATAGAGAGCAGAAACAGTTGACGTTGTCACAACAACGCCCCTAGCCTTTTTTAGAGCAGGCAAAAGACCTTGGATCAGTTGGATGGGTCCAAAAAAATTAGTAGCAAAGGTCTTTCGCCAAACGTCCATGCCCAATTCGTCAAAACGCCCATGTGCCGAAATTCCGGCATTATTGAAAAGCATGTCTAACCTTTCAGTTTTCTTCAGCACTTGTCGGACTGCTTCATCTACTGAATGGGGATCGGCCATGTCTGTGGGAATTCGAATCAATTCAGTTCCTGAAGATAAGCTCGGAGGATTGACTATTTCGTTTGCCCGTCTCGCTAAAACAAAAATCCGTGATGGGATTTGGGCTGAAATTCCCAAAAGGGCTTCTCCGATTCCACTTGAGGCTCCAGTGATGAGAATGTTTTTGATTTCCATTTTTCCTACCCCAGCCCATAGAATTGATTAAGAGCTGGACAAAGTCAATTTTTAACTTAATTTTCTTACAATTGCTCAAAGGGTGAAAAGGTCATTATGAAAGTTTGGGAAATCAAAAGTGGATTCGGAATCGAAAATTTGGTAAAGGCAGAAAGACCCGATCCAGAACCTGCCAAGTTATCTCCAAGACAAGTTCTTGTTCGAATGACAGCCACCTCACTCAATTACAGAGATTTTTTAATGGTTATGGGACAATACAACCCCCGTCAAAAACTCCCACTGATTCCCTGTTCTGACGGAGCTGGAGTTGTGGAAGCGGTTGGGAATGAAGTTCAACTTTGGAAAAAAGGCGACCGTGTTTTACCAATTTTCGCCCAAACGTGGTTAAATGGTGTCCCAGCTATCGATCACCTCAAATCTACTTTAGGTGGACCTGCGGATGGTTGTTTAACAGAATATCAGATTTTTGATGAAAACGGTTTGGTCCCTACCCCAAAGCATTTAACCGATGCTGAAGGAGCCACCTTAGCTTGTGCAGGGTTAACGGCATACAATGCTGTGGTCACTTATGGGGAGCTAATTCCCGGATCTACCGTTGTGACTTTGGGCACTGGAGGTGTTTCTATCTTTGCATTGCAATTTGCAAAACTCTGCGGGGCTCGGGTCATCGTTACTTCATCTAGCGATGAAAAATTAGCGAAAGCCAAGCAACTGGGAGCAGACGAAGGAATTAACTATAAATCTAAGACGAATTGGGAAAGGGACATTCGAAAGCATACGAAAATGATAGGCGCTGATTTGATCATCGAAGTAGGTGGTGCAGGGACTTTGCCTAAATCCATGATGTCGGTGCGACCTTTTGGAACCATAGCTCTTATCGGAGTTTTGGCTGGTGGTGAATCACAGTTGTCTCTATACCCAATTCTGATGCAAGGGGTAAAAGTCAAAGGGATCATTGTTGGTTCACGTGCAGATTTTGTGAATATGAACCAAAGTATTGAATACCATAAGCTGAAACCAGTGATCGATAAGTCCTTTTCCTGGGATTCTGTTCCAGAAGCATTTCAATATTTAAAACAAGGCAGTCATTTTGGAAAAGTGGTCATTGAGTGGTAATGAGAAGCAAACCTTTTGGACATTTAACGATAAGATTTGCTTTTGTTATCTTATGTCTTAGCTTTTTTAATTCAGTCTATTCGCAATCCACTCCAGTAGATCCCCAACAAACGGTTCCTTTGACTCATGGTTGGAATTTTACACCAGCTAATGGCAATTCAAGTAAAATTGAAGTCAGTTCTGGGCTTTCAGCTCAAGACTTTTTGCCGCCAGTACATGGGAGTTATGAAATAGATCTCTTTTGGCCGGAGGCTGATTTTTATCCTGCACAAGGGATCTATCTCAATCGAGTCCAGGAAGCAGATCGATTTTATATCAACGGAACCTTAGTGGGTAAAACTGGTGACTTTCCACCTTACGCGGAGTATCAACCCAATTGGTTTTTGAAAAGGTTGTATTTCATCCCCGAAACGCTGATTAAAAAAGGTGAGTTGAATTCAATTCGGATTGAAGTTTACTACCAAAATCCAAGCACTCCTGGCGGACTCTTTAGAAGCGTTCCATTGATCGGAAACTATTCCGAGCTCCAAGCAAGACTCTTCGAGGAAGACGGAAGAGACGCCGCAATCATTATGCTATTCTTTGGGATAGGTGCCTATCAGATTTTCCATGTGATTATAAAAAGACAAACGCGCTCAAACTTTTTTCTTTTGCTTGCGACAGTCTTCTTTGTTGGCTGGAGAATGCCTTTGCAAAATGTAACCTACTCCTATTTTGATTTTTACTTTCCTGTTGTTCTAAGAGTTTTCAACGTTTTTCAAGCTATATTCCCTTTAACTCTTTTACTATTGTGCTATTCCATCTTCCAATACAGTTTCCGCAAATTAGAGTATGCCCTTGTGGGATTTATACTTTCTATAGCTCTCATTCATTCCTTTGATATTCCAATTCATTTGCGCTATGATTTGCTACTGTATTGGGAGATATCACTTCTTCTATTGACATTTCTTGTTATGCGATCTGTGATCAAAGCAATCCAAGAAAAAAAACCTGAGGCTTACTTTTTAGGAGTTGGCTTTGGAATACTTTGTATTGCTGGGATTATAGATATATTAATTGATCAAACTTCTGGCAAAAACATATATTTAACGCAGTACGGATTTTTGGTACTAATGATTCTTTCTGCTGTTTCCATTTCTTATAGAAATGCTCAAATAGAGAAGGAGCTATCTGTTCTAACCAAAGATCTAGAAGGTCGAGTAAAAATTAGAACCAATGAATTGATATATAAAAACCAAGAAATGGAAAAGGATCTCAATCTAGCCGCCCAACTTCAGGTTCGGCTTCTCCCGAATTCTGCTCCTAAAATCGAACGAATCCGAATGGAAGCAAGTTATATACCCATGGCAAAGGTCGGCGGTGATCTCTATGACTGGGTAGAAGTAGATCATGAAAAATTGCTTTTTTTTATAGCAGATGTTACTGGGCATGGAGTTGCTTCTGCTTTAATCAGCTCAATGGTAAAAGTTCAATTTAGAGAAATCGCCAAACGATCCATTGATCCGGGAAAAATTCTTTCTACTATGAACCAATCTATAAAAGGTTTTCTAAACAAAAACTTTGTTACTGCATCTTGCGCTTTGTTTGATCTCAGTTTAAATGAAATGATGATTTCCTCCGCGGCTCACCCCAGCCCGTATCATTTCAAAAAAGGCACTGGAGCTTTTCAGCCAATCGATGTAAGAGGGGCAATCCTGGGACTAAGTGAGAATTTTGATTATAAGCAATTGACGATTCCTTTTTCCATTGGTGATCGTTTTTTCTTTTATACGGATGGAGTGACAGAGGCAAGGACTAGTGATAAATCCCTTTACGGAGAAGATAGACTTTTGTCCTGCCTCGAAAGAACTAAAAATGAACATGTTTCTATCGTAACACAAGCTATACTTTCTGAAATCACTCTACATTCTGAAAATGTTTTTAAGGATGATGTCAGTTTTGTTAATATTGAGATTAGATAAGCTTTTTCTAAATTGTTGACAAATACTGATATTTTCAATTAATCTCTTTCCAGTATTTACAAAATTTGGAGTTTCCCATGTCTGCGAACCCTTCCCTACTATCCGATGAGGAACAACTATCCCGATTAGGTGTTACTTCCCATTTCGAAAGAAGTATGAGTTTTTGGGAAAACTTTTCTTTAGGATTTACCTATTTATCCCCTGTTGTAGGTGTTTATTCGGTTTTTGCTCTAGCTATCCAGGCTGGTGGGCCTCCCATGATCTGGAATTATTTACTGGTTGGACTGGGGCAGTTTTTAGTCTGTTTGGTGTTTGGAGAAGTGGTCTCTCAATACCCAATTTCAGGTGGAATCTATCCTTGGAGTCTTCGCTTAGTTGGAAAAAAATGGGCATGGATGTCGGCATGGATCTATGCCTGGGCACTCTTTACTTCTGTTGCGGCTGTTGCCATTGGGGGTGCTCCGTTTCTCGCTTCCCTTCTCGGATGGGGAAATGAAAACTCTATGGTTATTTGGATAGCTGTCGCAATGATCCTTTTAGCAACAGTATTGAATCTAAGTGGTACAAGGCTATTAGCAAGAGTCGCCTTTTTTGGATTTATTTGTGAATTGGTGGGAGCGATTCTCGTGGGAGGGTATCTGCTCCTTTTCGAAAGAAAACAGTCGTTCGATATTCTTTTTCACACTTTTTCCTTTGGTTCTGGATTTGATTACTTTCCGGCATTTCTAGCTTCTTCCGTCGCCGCTATGTTTTGCTACTACGGATTTGAAGCCTGTGGAGATGTGGCCGAAGAAACACCTAATGCTGGATCTGCCATTCCTAAATCTATGCAAATGACAATCTATGTGGGAGGAGGTGCCGCTATATTTATTTGCTTAGGTCTTCTTCTCTCTGTACCAAACCTCGAAGATGCCATCACTGGTAAAGATGCAGACCCTGTGACCAGTACATTGGTCTTGGCATTTGGAGAAACAGGATATAAGGCTATTATAGTAATCGTAATGGTTTCATTCTTATCTTGCTTACTTAGTTTGCAAGCCGCGGCTTCTCGCCTTCTTTTTTCTCTCGCCCGGGACAAA
>JAIXRB010000153.1 GCA_027485405.1 Leptospiraceae bacterium
AAAAGATCCCACGCTTTTCAAGAAGAAGAAGAAGACAAAATCAAAAGCTTCCTCCAGGATTTTCCGGCAAGCTACGGAAAAAATCTCATAGCCAAGACACTAAATGGCAAGGAAACGAAGGATATTTTGAGACATAAATTGCAAAGGAACCCTCACCATGGTTCCCTCTCCCATATTCATGAAGAGAGCATTTTGCAAAAGTTAGAAGAATGGATTGAATCAAAAAAAATTATTATCTCGGGCAACAAATACCCAAAACTTCTCTTAGCGGGTCAGAGTTTTTCAAAGTCTAAACTTACTAAAGAGCCAAAGAGTAATCCTAAAAAAGTCCCCACAGCCAACAGTCTTTTGTTGAAAGAACTGATTTCGTATCGAGACAAAAAAGCGAGAGCCTTAAAATGGAAAAAATTTATGGTCATCCAAAACCCTGTCTTAAGGCGAATTGCAGAGCAAAAGCCAAAAAATCCAACGGAATTAGAGTCGTTGAAGGGCTTAGGACCCGCAAAAGTATCAAAATTTGGTTCCGAAATTCTAGAAATAGTATCCAAATATAGAGATTGAATATGGGAAAAATTGCAGGAAACATCATTACACCCGATTCTAAATTTTCGGGAACAGTTACTTGGTCGAATGAGTCAGGCTTGATTGAGTCGGTCAATGAAGGCATTGAAAAAAATGCAGATATCTTCCCAGATGAATGTGTAATCTTTCCTGGATTTGGTGATATTCATATTCATGCTAGAGAAGACGTTTCCGGAAAGCAAACCTACAAAGAAGACTTTCTATCCTCTTCTCTCGCCGCTATCAATGGCGGAGTTTGCCATGTTGCGGACATGCCAAACAACCCAATCCCCCCTATCGATGATGAATCTTATGCCGCAAAACTCAAGTTAACTGAAAACAAACCGATCCATATAACTTTGTATGCCGGAATTGGTCCTACTACTAGGCCACTGAGTACTTCTGTACCTTACAAGGCTTTTATGGGGCCTTCTATCGGTGAGCTTTTTTTTGAAAGCAATGCCGCTTTAGAAAACGTAATCCAACACTACGTAGGTCAAAATGTGAGCTTTCATTGTGAAGACCCTGAGGTCTTAATTGAAAATAAAAATAAAAAGACACATGAAGAAAGAAGACCAAGAGAAGCCGAAACCCTTGCAACTGATTTTGCTCTCTATCTAATTGAAAAGTACAATCTGCGCGGCAAGTTATGTCATTATTCAACGGGTGATGGCTTACAAAAAATCATCGCGGCAAAAAAAAGAGGGGTAAGGGTTACCTGCGAAGTCACTCCCACTCATCTTATGTTTGATACTTCAATTTTAAATGCAGAAAATCGGCATTGGTTCCAAATGAATCCACCTTTGCGAGGACCAGAAGACCGAGAAGCTATGTTGAAAGGAGTTTTGGACGGACATATTGACTATTTGGCAACAGACCATGCCCCTCATACTATCCCCGAAAAGATCAAAGGGATCAGTGGAATTTCCCAACTGGACACTTATGCTCTTTTTGTCACTTATATGATCAATGTTTTGAAGGTTCCCACTTCCTTGATCGCACGAATCTGTTCTCAGAATCCAGGTGATTTTATCAATCCATATCTGAACGGAAAGTACGGTAAAGGCTTTGGCTATTTAAAGCCTGGTTATGCGGCTAATTTTTCTGTTTTGAACTTAAAAAAACCATTACTTTTTACTAAATCTATGATTCAAAGTAAGTCTGGCTGGTCTCCTTTTGAGAACTTTGAGTTTCCGGGGTCGATTGAAGCCTTGTATTTTCTAGGAAAACCATGCAGAGAATCAAAGAGTTCCTAAACCAATTCCCAGAAACTTTCCAAATCTTTGACTGGGAAGGGAATTTTTTAGATTGTACCGAAGACTTGTCTCAAAGCTTGGGAATTCCAAAAGAACAGATCATCGGAAAGAACCTTATCGAGTTTGTACACAAATACGATAAAGAGTACCTTTCCCAGATGTTTCTCATCATCCAAAAAGAGAAAGTACTCAATGATTTCGAGATTCGTTTAGTTAGCCAGACAGGTGAAGAGATTTGGCTGATGTGGCTTGTGATTCCAATCGAAAAACTAGCCTGCATCATCGCTATAAAAAAAGACATCAGCATCCAAAAGAACATTTCAAATGCATTTATCCTCCAACAGCAAAAATACAAATCACTTTTCGATAACCTCCCCATGGGAATTGCTATTACAAACGAAAAAGGGAAAATCATCGAAACCAATCGTTCTGCAAGGGAATACTTTGATATAAAAGACGGCGAGTCTTTGAAACGTTCTCTAAACCTCCGAAAATACTCGCTTATTCAACCAAATGGAGCAAAGATCTATCCTCGCAAATCAAGTCTTATGCGTGCATTAAGAGAAGGACAAGTTATCCGAAATATGGAGCTTGGTCTAATTAAAAAAAACAGAACGATTTGGTTTGATATTTTAGCTACCCCTATTCCTTTAGAAGGTTTTGGTTTGGCTGTTGCGTTTGTGGACATTTCTTCACGCAAAGAAGCTGAGGAAAAAATCGCCTACCTAGCTCTATATGATCAACTCACTCACTTACCTAACAGAAATTCTTTTGTTGAGAGATTATTTCCTATTTTTGAGGAAGCCAAGAGACATGAAAACGCGGTAGGAATCCTAGTCATTGACCTAGACAATTTTAAACTAATCAATGATTCCAAAGGGCATGACTTCGGTGATACGGTAATTCAATCAGTAGCGTATCGTTTACGCGAAAGCATTCGAGTCTATGATATTTTATCTAGGCAGGGCGGTGATGAATTCACCATTGCCCTTCCTGATATTGCGAACGAAAGAGATGCCGCTTTGGTTTGTGAAAGCATTTTGGACGCTTTGAGCCAGCCGTTTTTGATTGGTGGCGAACAAATCTATGTCAATGTCTCTATTGGTGTTGCCCTTTATCCAAACGACGGTAAGGACTCACGGACTTTACTTAAAAATGCAGACAGTGCCATGAATCTGGCGAAAAAACAAGGCAAAGGAAACTTTATCTTTTTCCGTCAGGAAATGCAGTCTAACGTATCTAAACGATTAGATATCGAAAACAGCATGAGGGTGGCACTCAGAGAAGAACAGTTCTTTCTGCACTTCCAACCCAAGATCAGCTCCGCTACGGGTTTACCGAATGGTGTGGAAGCCTTGATTCGATGGAACCACCCAACCAGAGGAATGATTCCACCCGATCAATTCATCCCTGTAGCCGAAGAAACAGGCATGATTCTTCCATTGGGAGAATGGGTCATCAAAAAGGCGATACACAGTCTCCGACTTTGGCGAGAAGAAGGGATTGAAGGTATTTCGATGGCGATAAATATTTCAACCAAACAGTTCAAGCACGAACGGCTGATATCAACTTTAAATGAGAACCTTAGACTTTACAGAGTAGATGCCAAAGATCTCGAAATTGAGATAACAGAAAGTGCTCTTATGGAAAGCCCAGACGCCGCCATCCGCATATTAAATGAAATCAAAGGAATGGGTGCGAGTATAGCCATAGATGACTTTGGAACTGGTTATAGCTCTCTCGGGTATTTACGAAGGTTTCCTATTTCATGTTTGAAGATCGACCGATCCTTTGTTTCGGACATAACATCGGAAAAGGATTCAGAAATGATAGTCAAAGCTGTTGCCAACCTTGCTCACAACTTGGGAATGCATGTAGTAGCAGAAGGAGTCGAAACCTTAGAACAAGTCGCTCTTTTAAAAACGAATGAGGTCGACATTTTACAAGGTTACCATTTTTCAAGACCTCTTGCCAATGATGATTGCGTTCGGTTTATCAATTCTTTCTCTTCAAAATCGAATTGACCCTATCTCACCTGCCTAGATTCTCACGATAAGGGTCTTAAATTGAAACTATCAGTAAATTGGATCAACGACTTCATTCCGTTGAATTCTGTTCCTTGGCAATCCGTTTTAGATATAATTAACACGTCAATATGTGAGATAGACGACGTAGAAGAATACTTTTCTCATTTGGAAACAGTCATTTCCGTTCAAATCTTATCCATTGAAAAACACCCTAACGCCGAAAAACTTTCGATAACCACATGCTCAGATGGACAAAAAAACCATACAATTGTCACAGGGGCTACTAACATAAAGGTGCAAGACATTGTCCCACTTGCTTTACCTGGGACAGTTTTGGGGAACAAGAAAATTGAAGTCTCCGAGTTAAGAGGAGTCATGTCATCGGGAATGTACGGCTCGGAAAAAGAGCTTTCGCTTTCAGAAGATTCAAATGGGGTCATGATTCTTCCCAATGGAACTCCATTAGGTGTTTCGATTCGAAAAATTTTAAATCTAGAAGACAAAATTCTTCATGTAGATAACAAATCCATAACGCATCGCCCAGATCTATGGTGCCACTTTGGCTTTGCTCGAGAACTGAGCGCCCATTTAAAATTGCCCATACAGTTTAATCCACTACAGCTGAAACAAACTTTTTCCAATGGGAGTGATGGGGTTTCGGTGCTCCCATCTTCGCTCGCTCATGCATACTATGTTTCTTCCATTCGGAATGTAAAAATCAAAGAATCCATTCCCAAAATCAAATCTCGCTTAGTAAAGTGTGGCATCAAAAGCATAAACAATGTGGTAGATGTTTCCAATTATATGCTCTTAGAAGTGGGACAACCAACTCATTTCTTCGATAGAAGTCGCTTACCAAACTTAGAATTCAGTGTCACAGAATCGCAACCAAAAGAATCTATTCAATTGCTAGATGATTCAAAACTAGACTTACCTGAAAAAAGTCTTCTTGTCCGAGCTGGCGGAGTCGCACAGATACTAGCTGGAATCATGGGAGGAAAAGAATCCTCCGTTCAATTGGAAACCCAAGATCTAATTCTAGAATCAGCTATCTTCCCCAGAGAACTGGTAAGACAAGGTATTCGAGCTACTGGCATTCGAACTGAATCTGCTATGCGCTATGAAAAGGGTTTAGATACTCATACGGCAATTCCAGTTATTCACAGAGCTTTGGATTTACTCAAAGAAAATTTAGCTGGTGATTTTCAGGCATTTACCCCAACGGGATTTGACCACCAATCTGAAAAAGAGGTAAAAATAAAACTCTCCTTAGACTTCGTAGCTCAAAAGCTAGGCGTTTTTATAGAATTTCCTAAAGTAAAATCAATTTTAGAAGCTCTCTATTTTAAAGTAAGCCCTATCAGTGATACTGAAATGGAAGTTGTAGTTCCTCGTTTTCGCCACAACTACGATGTCACTATCCAAGAAGACTTGATTGAAGAGATTGGACGCAGTATTGGGTATGGAAACATAGAACGAAAAAAACTTTCCTTTGAAGTTAGAACTCCAATACCAAACACTATCAAAATTCTAGAGCGTAAATTAAAACTCATCTTTAGTCAGAGTTTATCCTTTCATGAAGTTCTCAATTATTCGTTTTCTTCAGAAAGTAGCTCTTTGGCTTTCAATCCAGATAAACCTATATTAAAGATCTCAAATGCTATGCCTGAAGAACATTCCGTTATGCGAACATCTTTAAGTCCCGGTCTTCTAAACAATGCTAAATCGAATCAAGATCGCTTTCAAGATATTTCCATTTTTGAAGTTGGACGATGCTACCAAAAAACAAAAGATAGAGAATTGGGAAAGGAAACCAGGGTTTTGTCAGCACTAACTCTTTCTGAAAGCAAACCTACAGATTTACGTTCTATAGAAAGGGAGTTTCTTACGTTTAGGGACAAAGTATCCCAGTCTTTGGAACAAATCGGAATTGGTGTAGAGCTAAACAAGTCGGAGAATTATTCCTATTTTCATCCCAGTGCCGCATTAGAGGTAGTTTGCGAAGGTAGAGTTGTAGGAGAAATTGGGATTTTAGATAGTCGTTTGCAAGACGATTTTGACCTAAAACGAAGAGCTTTTTTGTCTACAATCTTTACAGAAGCACTAGATGAGATTCTTCTCAGTAAAGGGAACGTTAGTCATTTCACTCCTCCTTCCCAGTTTCCAGGGGGCGACCTTGACATTACCTTGATTCTAGAACAGAATCAGGCAACAGAGCATTATCTTACGGCTGTTAAAAAGCGGAAAATCCCAGAACTCAAAAAAGGGTTCGTTTATTCTGATTTCAGAAATGATTCATTAGGTGAGAGCAAGAAAGCAATTTCATATCGGTTTCTTCTTATGTCTTATGACAAAACATTTACTCAGGATCGATTCAAAGAAGTATCTGATCTTCTGGTCCAAATCGCAAAAGAGGAAGGTTTTACGCTCCGATAAATTGTTTTTGACTCCTAGAACCTAACCTACTGAATAAGCAAGTTCATGCGGTTTATCAGTCTCTTCATATTTCTTTTACCTTTCTTTCTCAGTTGTTCCAACAGCAGGAAAGATTATATGGGGGAAATTCTGTCCTTTGAACCGGATTCGGTCTATTACCAAGCATTGGAAGCTGGAACTGAACCAGTTTTCTTAAAATCTCCAGAATTTGATGTCTCATCAAAGGACTCTCAATGGACTCTATCAAAGAAAAATTCATTGAGTTTTGGATTTACAGACAAAGATATATGGCTTGCTATTCGAGCTAAAAACAATTCTTCAGAAAATCAAATTGTATTAGAATTTGGAAATCCTCACATCGATGAAGTTTTGCTCTTCGAACCTGGCAATACAGATCCGTTCAAAAGAGCAGGCGATCTAATTCCTCACTCAGAATGGGATTTGTATTCAAAATCTGTTGCCGTCTTACTTTCCTGGAAACCTCAAACAGAAAAACTTATTTACGTTAAGATCTCAACCACTTCGGCAATTTACTTGGCTTTAAAACTTCATACTAAAAACGGTTTTGATTTGAAAGAAAACAAAGAAAACTCAGTCATTGGGTTCTTTTATGGAACGATTGTTATTATGGTAATTTACAATCTTTTCATATATTTTATCTTAAAAGATCATTCTTATATCCTTTATTCTTTTTCGATTTTAGCAAATCTATTGGTGCAATGTTTTTTAAACGGAATTTCGAACGATCTTTTCACTCCCGACGAACCTATGATTCACAATCGCATTGGAAGTGTATTTGTTTGCCTTTCAGCCATGTTTAGTTGGACATTCGCCTTACAATTTCTAAATTGCAAAAAGTATGTTCCCAAAGCAGATCTAATTCTCAAAATTTTGATTAGCTTGGTTCTGATTTATTTGGTTTT
The DNA here is from genome assembly GCA_027485405.1 of Leptospiraceae bacterium. GTDB lineage: Bacteria > Spirochaetota > Leptospiria > Leptospirales > Leptospiraceae > Leptospira_A. The sequence goes on from JAIXRB010000153.1 coordinate 7,204, forward strand.
AGTGATCAATCTTCTACCTCTTCGAACCATGGTGCGACTAACGCAAATTGTTGCGCAAATTTTTGTTGGTAGCGTCTTTGTTGTGGCTTACTTATCTTTAAAGGCAGGTAATAAACAAGCAAAGCTTTTTTTGATTGGATGGTCAATTCTGCTTGGTGGCATCCTCCTCTTTACCTTTATGCAGTCGGGATTAGTTCCCTCCAATTGGGTAACAGTGTATTCGAATCAAATTGGTTCCACACTCGAAGCAGGGATTCTTTCGCTAGCACTTGCTGATAAAATCAATCAATTAAAAGAAGAGAAGGCTGAAGCTCAGGCTGGTGCACTTGCCAATTTGGAAGAAAAAGTTTTTGCGAGAACCAAGGAGTTAGATGAGTCTTTGCAAATCATTCGAAAAGATTTAAATGTCGCTAAAAAAATTCAGCAAAATCTTTTTTCCCCACCTAAGTTGCATGATAAGAGATTGGAATTTGAAACATACTACAAATCTATGTCCGAAGTTGGAGGCGACTTTTACGATGTTTCTCAAATCGACAAAGATAGGTTTCGGTTTTGTGTAGCTGACGCAACGGGTCATGGAATCCAAGCGGCACTCATCACTATGGCTATAAAATCCGAATACGAATCCTTAAAAGCGGTTCATGATTCTCCTAACGAGCTCCTTTCTCATTTGAATCGGATTTTCTTTCACAAGTACAGCATGCTTCAAACTATTTTTACTTGTTGCGTTTGTGATTTGGATTTTAAATCAGGAAAGTTGATTTTTGCATCGGCTGGTCATCCAGATCAAATCATAATCAAGCAAGGCGAAATTCACAACCTAAGCCGCACCGGAAAAATTCTAGGAATGGTTTCAAATTCCGTTTATTCTACAGTAGAGTTTGGTATAGAAGAAAAGGATCGAATTTTCCTTTTTTCAGATGGTCTCTTTGAGCAGTTTGATCATCGAAGGGAGATATTTGGTGAAGACCGTTTACGTGATTTTCTTTCTGCTAAATCCAATTCTCCATTGTCCGAGTGTCTGTTACATGCCAATTATAAAATTGATCAGTTCGTAGGATCTCAATCTCGACAAGACGATGTTACATTTATTGCCTGTGAGATAAAAAAATATGCCAGTTAACAATTTGCCTTCTCTCCAAAATCCATTTATTCATCCAAATGCTACTGTCTTTGGAATGTATGAGTTGGGAACATCTGTTTCAATTTGGCCGGGCGTTGTCATTCGGGCCGATATGAATTGGATCAAGTTAGGAAACTACGTGAATATCCAGGACAACAGCACCTTACATACTGATTCGTCTTCGCCAATATCCATCGGAGATTGGACATTAGTCGGTCACAATGCAATGATTCATGGAGCTAAGATTGGCAAAGGCGTTTTAATTGGGATTGGAAGCATCGTTTTGGACAATGCCGAAATCGGAGATGGTTCCCAAATCGCCGCCGGTTGTTTTGTTCGAGGAAAAAAGAAAATTCCACCTCGATCCCTCGTTGTTCCGGGAGCAGGAGACATAATTGTCTATCCAGGCAAAGCCAACCCCATTTACACGGTTGCTGGTTGTTTGGAATATATACATTTGGCAAATCGATATCTGAATCAGATCTTTAAGCCTTTTTCACCAGCGGAAGAAGCTGAATTTAAGGAACAAGCAAAGTCCATAGTCAAAGATCTCGGGATTTAAACTTTAAAAATTGTCATTTTGGTTGAATTCCCTTGACGTCAGATTTGGTACTAAAATCCTTTCCCTACGCCCGATTTTTGGGCATTTGTGATCATAAATAATTAGGTAAATTTCTCATGAAACGCACATTTCAACCCAGTCGAGTGAAACGAACAAGAACCCATGGTTTCAGAACCAGAATGGCTACCCCAGGTGGTCGCAACGTTTTGAGCCGCCGTCGTCGCAAAGGAAGACACAAACTAACTGTCTCTGACGAGAAAGTAGGAAGAAAGTATTAGGAGATTGTTTCGGAGACACTTCGCGGCTATTCTCGGATAAAATCTCTTTTTAAGCAATCTCGTAAAGTGGGGAAACAGCCCTTCTACGCTTTATGGAAAGAAAACACGGACGAAAAGACATACTTTCTTTTCTGTCCGGACAAAACTCATAAAAACGCAGTTCGGCGAAACAAAACGAAACGCATCCTTAGAGAATTGGCGAGAAAAAACGAAGCCTTCCCATTCGGAATTGATGTGGCTCTTGTAGCTGGCATTACTTTTTCAAATTGGAACTTAGAGGCGAGAGACAGTGCATTCCAAGCTATCCGCAAAAAAATAGAAAATGAAATCGCTCGTCATTCTACTCATTCAACTCTATAAGAAATTTCTAAGCCCATTGCTTCCCCCTTCTTGCCGATTTACGCCAAGTTGTTCCGAATACGCATTGATAGCCTTTCATAAGCATTCATTTTTTTCCGCTTTCTGGCTCTCCACGAAACGCGTGCTTAGATGCAATCCTTACTTCGAGGGTGGATATGACCCAGTTCCTGAATCAAATTTTAAGAGATAATATATGCAAACTGACCAAAGTAATACCCAAGGTAGACTCTTTTTAGCTCTCTTCTTAAGCTTAGCCATATGGATGGGAATCAACTATATCTTTTTCCCTCCAAAACCCCAAGCCCCAAAGCCTGTAGCGACTATTACACCTGACGACGAAAAAGCAATTGCCACCTCGCCTAAAGAACCTGCTCCGAAGGTCGAGATTCGAAGCTCTAACAAAGAAGCTTTAAATTCAGTAAATCCAAAAGACATTAAATCTTACTCTATCAAAACAGAGTCTTTTCTTGTTAGCTTTTCAAGTTTAGGCGGCAGGATTTCGAAATTCTACATCAAAAACCACAAAGAAGTCGATGGCTCTACTTTGCAAATTGTAAAGGATCCAAAATTCAAAGTTGATTTTGATGGAGAGTCCTTTTTAGCAGTGGAGCTTTCTCGTTTTGAAGGCTTTGATTTTAATTTAATCGAATCGAAAGATGAAGTTCCGAATTCCATTTTCAATCAAATCAATTTTGATTCTTCATTTGATGCACCAAACAATTTAGTTACATTCAGTGCGCTAGCCCCTGATGGCAGTTACAGAATTAAAAAAACCTTTCAGTTTTTCCCTTCAGAAAACTATTTTAAATTCAACTTAGAAATCCAAAACCCAACCAAAAATACGGTAGAACTAAGCTCTGCAAGCAAAGAGATTTTTCTCAGATCTTTTGGATCTTTGGGTCCTATATTAAAAGACAGGAAAAACTTCAATGAAAGAGACTCTGCTCATTACTTCCGTTACTTTTATTTAGATGGAAGTTTCAAAGACTTCATCGATAGTACAACAACTGTTGGATTCTTTGATTCCATGTTTGGATCCAATGACGGAAAAGACACTCGTTTTGAGATTCGCAACGGAGTAGACCAAAACCTGGACTTTGTTGGAACAGGAAGCCGTTACTTTATAGCCGTTTTAGATCCACTGGACCACAGCCCACCAGGCGTCCTTCTCGATAATCGAAAAGGAAACGAAACTGGTGTATTGATTTCTTACAAGGATTGGAAGCTTGCACCTGGCGAATCAAAGAAACTGGACTATGCCGCCTATGTCGGCGTTAGGGAATTAGATGGAACAGCCTTTAGGAATAAAGAGTTAGATCCAAATCAAAATGCGGATTCTCCACTTAAAGGACTTAGCTCAGCTTTAGATAAGTCATTTAACCAAGGATTAACGACTCCTCTTCGAAACGGAATTGTTTGGATTCTTAAAAAGATTTACTTAGTAGTTCCAAACTACGGCTGGGCAATTGTCATCTTTGCGATTTTGTTCAAATTAGCATTTTATCCTTTGAACAAGAAACAAGCTGAATCGATGAAAAAGATGCAAGAGCTTTCTCCACAGATCAAAGCGATTAACGAAAAGTTTGAAGATCCAAAGGTTCGCCAAGAAAAGACTATCGAGCTATATAAAAAACACGGCACTAACCCTATGAGTGGTTGTCTGCCCATGCTAGTCCAGATCCCTATTTTTATAGCCTTGTATACTGCTTTCTCAGATACTGTTGATCTTTGGAATTCCGAGTTTCTCTGGATTCACGATTTGAGTGAACCAGACACTGTTTTTACAACTCCAATGATACCAATGCTTGGCTCTATAGGGCTCAACGTATTACCATTGGTGATGGTGGCTTCTCAGATCGTTCAATCTCGAATGACGACTGTTCCAACAGATCCCAACCAAAAAATGATGATGTACATGATGCCAGTCATCATGCTTTACTTCTTTTGGTCTATGCCATCAGGAGTGACCATGTATTGGACAATGCAAAACTTTTTGTCCATTGCTCAGCAGTATTATACGAACAAGTACGGAAATTCTGATAAAGACAAGAAGTCCATACCGACTTCTTCAAATTCAGCAAATGAAGCAAAGACGGCGGCTCCTAAAAAAGGTTTTAGAGATACCCCGACTCAAAGAAAAAAGAAGAAAAAGTGAAATCAATTTATAAAGGATAAGTGATGGATAACTATATTTTTGAAGCAGAAGCTAAAAGCAAATCAGAGGCAGAAGAACTAACTCTTCAGACGTTGAGACTTCAACCTGGGGACTTAAAGTTTGAAGTAGTCGAGTCCGGAAAATCCGGATTCTTGGGAATAACTCAGAAGAAACCTGCCGTAGTACGTGCCTATGTCGCAAACAAAGACATCCCTTCTGAAAAAATCATTCATGGAGTGATTTTGACAATCTTGAAAAAGATGGGAGTTCCGGCAGAAGTAGTGGGAATGGGTGATGTAGATGGCAAAATCTATGTAGAACTCACCAGCAAGGAATCTGGCTTAGTGATTGGAAAGCGAGGAGGAACACTAGATTCCTTACAATTCCTTGTAAACCTTATGGTAGATTCCAAAACTCGCCATAGCCGCAAAATCGTGCTAGACATTGAGTCTTACAGAGATAAGAGGGAATTGTCATTAGTTCGATTGGCTAAATCAATTGCTAGTTCCGTTGCAAAGACTGGAAAATCAAAGCTCCTAGATTCAATGAATCCTTTTGAAAGAAGAATTGTCCATATGGCAATCCAAGAAGATGACAAAGTGTTCACAAGATCCGAAGGGAATGGAACATTTAAGAGAGTTCGAGTGATTCCAGCAAAAGACAAACATAAATATGCAGATGCTGATGATCAAAACTCAAAAAAAGGACTTCCAGTCGAAGACTTTCCAGATTCTGAAGATTGATTGAAACAATAGCCGCCGTATCTACGGCAAATGGGCCAGGAGCAATCGGAATTGTCCGAGTATCTGGCCCTCAAACTCTTGCTATTTGCAAGCAAGTGATTTCTCGCAACCAGTCTTTGGTTTCTGAAGACTTTATTCTAACCAATGAAAAAAACGCGATTTTTTGTGATTTCGTATTGGAAAATCAACCAATTGACGAAATCATTTTTATTTTTTCAAAAGGACCGCATTCCTACACTGGAGAGGATTTGTGTGAATTCCATTTTCATGGCAACCCCATATTACTAAAAAAATCGCTTTCCCATATTTTTACATTAGGTGCAAGGCCGGCTCAGAATGGAGAATTTACCAAAAGAGCCTTTTTAAATGGTAAACTAAATCTAACGAAAGCTGAGGCAATTGCCCGACTTATAGAATCTAAATCCAGAGTTGAACTTGAATTGGCTCAAAAAAATGTTTTTGGACGAATCTCTCAACTTAGCTCCAAGCTGAGGAGTGATTTGATTTCACTGAAAGCTGAGTGTGAAGCAGAAATAGATTTTTCAACAGAAGATTTAACTTATGAATCTCTGGAAGATAGAAAGTCTCGAATTTTAAGTGTTATTAATTTAACGAAAGAAACCTTAAACAGTTCAAAAAGAGCTGAAAAGCTAGTTTCTCAATCTTCAGTCGTTCTATTTGGGGAACCCAATACAGGAAAATCTAGTTTAATGAATATTATACTAGGAAAGGACAGATCGATCATATCTGAAATTCCCGGAACTACTCGCGATTTTATTGCTGAAGAGATTAGTTTGGGAGGATTACCCATTCGACTTATCGATACCGCAGGGGTCAGGGAAACGCAAGACGTTGTGGAAAAGATGGGGATTGCTCGAAGCTTAAAAGAAGTCAAATCAGCAAATCTTCGCATAATTTTAGTAGACGGAGCCAATCCTTTCAATAAAGAAAAGTTTTTTGATCTTCACAAAGACCATTTGGAAGGATCTGTAATTGTAGTGAACAAGTTTGATTGTTTGCATGAGACTTGGCGCTTAGAAGATTTTAAAAAACTGGCAAAGGAGTCTGGAGCGAACGCTTTGCCCATATCTTGCAAAACTGGAGAAGGCATTGCCCAACTGTTAAGTCTTATTTCGGCCGCACTGAGCCAGGGAGAGTCAGGTTCTGATTTAGTTTTATTAGAAGAAAGACAAACATATCACCTGGAACAAATTCAGAAAAATTGCCTCCAAGCTCTATCCTTAATGACTGATAATGCTCCAGCCGAAATTGTTATAGAAGAAATTAACAATGCTCTCCAAGAAGTTGGTGAAATAAATGGTCAAGTCTCGACTGAGGAAGTTTTGGGTCGTATCTTCAGTAAATTTTGCGTCGGAAAGTAAAAAGTTTGCTGATAAATCTATAATCTTCTCTTTCATACTCATAAGGAGTTTTACCTATGAAAATTTTTTCAATTCTATGCTTTTTGCTAATCATTCTTTCAACATCAATAGTTGCTCAAGGCAACGATCCTGATGATGAACCTTCTTTACAAACCGAAGACTCTGGAATGAAAAAAACACAATCCGAAATCACCAAACTTAAGGCAGATGCTAAAAAGAAGTCAGCGAAGGAAATGAACTCAAAGAATGAACCTATGACGAAAGAAAAAAAAGGAAAATCTAAATCGGAGAAAAAGGCAAAGTCCGAAAAGAAATCCAAAAAATCGAAATAAAGTTTTTCTAAACTTTGTTCCTTATATTGAAATCAACTAAACGCATAGGGAAATTCATTTTCATTTCCCTATTTTTGTCTAATTTATTCGTACTGTGTTCGTCGATCCCAAAAAAACCCCAAAAATATTCTGACCAAGAATTCGTCCAATTCGCCGAATCCCGGTTTCTATACAACATGACTGAAAACGATATAGCGGGCGGCTACCTCTCTATAGTAAAACAAAATCAAACATTGCTTAGCAAGGGATTTGGATTGTGCAATCGCCCATTGGGTTTAACTTGTACGTCCAAAACTGCATTCAAATTGGGTTCTGTCTCAAAACTTTTCACTGCATTAGGAATCATCCATTTAGCAGAAAAAGGAAAATTAAAGCTAACTGATCCTGCGACGAAATACTTGCCCGAGTTAAAAGCATTAAAGAAAATTGGCAACTATCCTGATTTTACAATCGAAGACATGTTGAGCCACCATGCGGGCTTGCCTTCAGATCGATTTTATAATTTCTTTCTAAATGATTCAGCTAGCCCCGAAGAGATCTATGGTAATTTTCGATCCTTACCAAAAGACCTATCCGGTGAATTCTTAGCAAGAGAACCGAGAAAAATCCACGCTTATTCAAACCTAACCTATTCTTTGCTTGGTTTGATCATTGAAAGAGTTGATGGTCGAGACTTTGAATCCTTTATGCAAAACGTTATCTTCAAAGACTTGCGCTTAGAGAGCACCAGTTACTTCGATTCTTTCCAAGTGGAGAAAGTTAGTTTGAGTGGCGCTAAAGAATCAACTCCAAAGATTCGAGATATCTCCGCGGGATCGCTTTCCTCTTCTTCGGATGACATGACACAAATTCTTCCCAAATTTTGGAACCAAACAAAACCTTGGGTTTCAGGCTTATACTCTAAATACGGATTTCTAAATGCTAAGAATGAAGATGTTCCGCTCGATTTTGGACAGCGAATTGGCTGGGGAGTCTTCCATTTAAACGATCCAGTCAATCCAAAGCGTATGATCGTTGGTCACTTAGGTGATTTACCACCATTTCATGCAATGCTCATTTTCCTACCAGAAGAAGAAATAGGAATCTCTATTGCAGTAAATCAGTCTGACAGGGGTTCCTCGAATCTTTTGGAAATGGCTTGGGACTTTTTGCAAGCTCTTCCAGAAGCCAAAGTAAAAAATTCTATTTTAGAACCTAAATCGGTAAAGAATTCCAATACAAAACAAAAGGAGTCGCTTCCAAGAAAAGTTGCATCTGGAACAGGTCTTTACTCTGCTCCCTTTGGAATTTATAGTATTGAGGATAGTCCACCAAACCTAAAAGCTAATTTTTCGGGAAGTAATCTCACTCTAAAGAAAGATTCTAATTTCGATTGGAAGCCAACTTTCAAAATTTTTGATCTGTTTCCAATTACCGTACCAGCCTTAGAAAATATGAGGGCATCCTTCTATGAATTCGAAGGATCTGAGTTTTTTTTACTGAAAAGTTTTCCTGAGCCTGGTTCTATTCTGACTTTAGGTGAAAAAGTCCAACCCATTGTACTTTCATCAGCTTGGAAGAGGCGATTAGGAAAATACCATGTTCAAAGAAGCAAAGGATGGGACATGCTCGACTCTTTTGAATTAGTCGAAAAAGATGGTGCCTTCATTCTAAAGGGTACTTTTGCAATTTTGCAAATCAAAATTCCATTTCAAATGCTTTTGAAACCGGTTTCTGACAATGAAGCAGTGGTAGCGGGCCATGGTAGAGGTTTGGGTGATGTTGTGCGCGTGCTTTCAGAAACTGGAGATATAAAGCTAAGTTATCTTGGGTATCAACTCACAAAATCCAAGTAGCTAACGATACTTTAGAAATTTGAGATTGGTTTTGGCGATTTCATTTTCAGAAAATGGAAAACACTTTTCCTGTTTCATCCATGTCTCTACTTCGATTTGAAAATTTTTATCTTCTTGGAATCTAGTGATTACAGACTTTTTCCATGTTTTCAAAGAGTGTGAAAACTTTTCTCGATCTAGAATTTGAGCTACGGATAGTCCTTTCTTATTCTTTAAAAAAGGATCTGCTTGGTTTTGTAATAAAACCTCCAGACATTCCGTAGAATCTTCGTTTGCCGCTAAATGTAATGCTGTGTTTCCATCCAAATCAGTAAGATTTAGGTCCAATCCATCTTCTTTAAAGAAAATGATCAACTTTTTCAGCTCTAGATGCTTGTTATTCTCAGCTAGCAAATGTAATATATTTCTGCCATCCTTGTCTAAGTAAAAAGGATGCGTCAATAGTTCTTTTCTTTTGACCTGAGCTCCTTCTATCTTTTGTCGCAAATTTAACGAAAGAAGCGTTTCCGCATCTTCCCAATTGGCAAAAAGCATAGCTTCCAACAATAGAACTCGACCTTCTTCGTTTTTGATAAGGAGAAGCTCCGGGTTTGCTTCCAAGATTGGTATGCAAAAGAAAAACAGATCTGAGTAATTCTCATGAACCGCTAGATGAAAAACCAAATTCCCATCCCGATCTTTCGTTTTAAAAAAATTGCTTTCTCTCCAAAAAGCATTCTCTTGGATCATAATTTCTAAGAACTCGGTCTTTGAATCGGATAACAGAGAATGAAATACAGAACTGGAAGGCAAATGTGGGAAAAAGGGATCAGATCCGTTTTGAAGAGCAAAAGCAAAAAGATCTACATTCCCCAATTTGACAAGCAATGCTAGCGGACTCTGTCCATAGCCATCCAAGGTGTTTGGGTTCTCACCTGAATCTAATAGACTTTTCCAATCTTCTTTGGAAGAGCGCTTCGCTAAATCAAAAAAGTTCATTTAGAAGCAAAGCTTAGTATCTTTTGTAAGTTCCTCTTTACTTCAAAAGGAAAAAAAGTTTGCGACTTAGCATCTTTTGGAGGAATGAAACTCATTGCTCTCTCACTAAGGGCTGTAATGCTCAGACTAGGATTAACTCCTAAATTGACAGAAAGAATAGAGGCATCGCAAACCCTTAGATTCTGATAGCCATGCAATCGATTTTCAAAGTCTATTGCTCCATCAGTAGCCGTCTCTCCCACCAAACATCCCCCCATGATATGTCCTGTGACAGGAGCATTTAAAAGTACGTCATTCAAAGAGCTCCGAGGAATACCACCAGAGAGTTCAGCCAATTTACGAGCGAATGCGTTTCCTATGGGAATGTACGATGGTGTTTTCTCACCTGTGGAAAGAGCCGAAGTAATTGTTTTCTTAAACGGCCAAATGAATCGCCTTTTTCGTATAAGTCGAACACTATTGTCAACAGACTGCATAACTAAAAGAATTATGGATTTTTGAGCAAAACCAAAAGGATTGTGGGCTTTTATAAAGTACAAAGGATGACGGATTAAAGTCCAAAAGTATTTCAAAGGACGAGGAAATTTCCCTCCCCCATCAGTCATAACACTGGCGAGAAGACCAAAAAAATCAGAACCCTTTGAATAGCGAACAGGTTCAATGTGAGTATCTTCATCAGGATGGACTGAGCTTGTGATTGCGATTCCTTTAGAAAAATCAGCCGATTTATCTGACACAGTTACAGGTAGAATTGTTTCACTGTTTGTTCGAACCGTGTCCCCTAGTTTTGGAGATAGTCGAGTCAACTGCCCTTCATCTTGCATTTTTAACAAAAGACTCACGGTGCCCATAACACCTGCCGAGAGAACCACACTCCTTGCTCTAAATTTTCTCTTTGGATAACCAAACCAACCTGTGGTAGACTCTGTATGGATTTCATACCCAAATTCACCCGTTGCTTCGGGATTGACTGTCAATGATTCATCGAGAGGCGATAGGCGGATCACTTTTGTCTCAGGCAAAACGACCGTTCCCAATTTTTCAGCTAGGAAAAGATAATTTTTATCCAAGGTGTTTTTAGCTTCATGCCGACATCCGACCATACAACCACCACAAAAATTGCAAGGTTTACGCGCGGGTCCTTCTCCCAAAAAATAGGGATCTCCGTTGATCTCTTCTTTCTGAGATCCAAAATATATTCCAACAGGGGTTTTTCGAAAGGTGTCTTCTTTACCAAAAGCTTTTGCAGTTTCAAGAAGGAGGTGATCAGGTTCCCATAGCTTAGGATTCTCTTCTACACCTAGCATAAATTTAGCTATTTCATAATAGGGGAGCAGAGCTTTTTCCCCACCCATTTTAGAATAGATTGGACTATCAAAGAATTTTTTCGGAGGGACATAAAGAGTGCAGGCATAAACTAACGAACCGCCCCCCACTCCAGCACCACTGACTAGTAAAAAATCGTTTAAAAGATTAATTCTTTGGATTCCATAAAAGCCCAGCATAGGCATCCAAAGATACTTGCGTAACGACCAATTGGTTTTAGGAAAATCTTCTGCGTTCCAGCGTTTCCCAGACTCAATAACCATTACTGAGTATCCTTTTTGCGCCAGTCTCAATGCCGAGACACTGCCACCAAACCCTGAACCGATCACAATATAATCAAAATCATACGATTGGCTTTTACTGTCCATGGCTTACCTCTATACTCTTTTTTTCAATCGATAATACGCCGAGAAACTTGCGGGAATGAAAATCAATGACCCTAACGTACCAAAACCAAGCCCCCATGCCAAACTCAAAGTCATCGGGATGAGTAGCGGGTCTGATCCACCAATTGCATAGGCAGTAGGAATCATCCCAGCCATAGTAGTAAAAGTTGTAACGAGAATGGGTCGAAACCTTTCCGAGGAGCCTAGAATCAGTGATTCATAGTTACCATACTGCTTTTTTTGGAATTCTTGGATAGTGTCTACTAGCACAATCGATGCATTTACTATAACTCCAGCTAACCCAATGATACCTATCATAGCTAAAAAACTAAGTGCTTTTCCAGAAAGCAAAAATCCAACGACAACACCAACAAGCCCTAATGGAATCGATAGTATGATCAAAACTGGTTTTTTGTAGCTGTTAAAAATGACGGCTAATATAGCAAAGATTCCAAACATAGCTAGAAGTCCTGCTTTTGCTAGAGAAACCATAGACTTCGCAGTTTCTTCTTGCTCGCCTCTAAACTTGATCTTGTAGCCAGGGTATTTTTTACCAATTTCTCCAAATTCTTCAATGATTCGTCCGTTCACATACGAAGATGTAGAAATGGATTCGTCTACGTCAGCTAATACTGTAATGGCTTTTTCGTAATCATTGTGATACAGTGCCTCTACTCCCTGAACAATTTTTCTTTCCGTTACAGCTGTGATTGGCGTTAAAAGCCCATACTTGTTTACAATGTTAATGGATTCTAAATCCTCGATTCCATCACGGAATGAGTCTTCATTCTGTAGAATGACCTTAATTTCGTCTTTGCCTCGTCTAAGATTGGAAGCCTCAACACCTTCCATTGCTGTCCTAACATAGTAAGCTGTAACATCTGTGTCCACACCAGTCATTGTGGCTACCGAGTCTTTGAGTCTGATTTGAATCTCTTGCCTTCCCGGCTTGTAATCGTCTGTGATGTTTCTTACACCTTTTTCTTTTTTCAAAAATTCTTGCATTTGGTTAGAAATTTCTTTCAAGGTTTCATACTTCTTACCTTCGATGGCAACCGTAACTGCGGCTCCAACAGGCGGCCCATTCACTACCAAATCAATCATCACATCCGTTGAATCAGGTAAGTTTTTCAAATCTGCTTCTAATTCCGCAAAGATAACCTGTGCGGTTCTTTTGCGTTCGGTTTCGGGAACTAAAATGATTTGAGCCATTCCTAACTGTTCACCAATCCGCGTTAGGGGATCAGTAGGATCGGTCTGCTGAATTCCTATTTTTAAAATGATACTTTGAACTTCTTCCTTAGGAATTCTGTTTAGGACGGTGTTGAAATGCTGTAATCGTTTGGCTGTTTCTTGTGCTGAAAAGTCTGGTGGAAACTCGGCTTTTACTAAGACAAAATCGATTCCCTCTTTGGGAAATAAATTGAAGTTCATGATCCCCATGATTCCCATGGTAGCGACAAAAATCATGAAAATAGAAAACAAAGAGATGAAAGGACTATAAACAACCTTCGTTATGAAGGATTTAAATCCCATTTTTAATTTTTCAAATCCTGTATCAAAAAACTTTCTAAATGCAACACGGAACTTGCTCTTTTTACTAGAATCTTTCCCAGCTCCATAGATCGCATAACGAACTGGCAAAAGAAAAAAGGATTCAAACAAGGACAATGTTAAGGATATAATCACCATAAAAGGAATCTGCCAAATGAATTTGCCCATGATTCCCGTCATAAAAGCCATAGGAAGAAAAGCGGCAACGGTGGTAAGATAAGAACCGATGATGGGAACTACCAACTCACTAGCCCCTTGCACTGCGGCTTCTCTATGATCCATGCCAGAGTTTTTATATTTAAAAATGTTCTCTGATATAATAATACTGTTATCAACTAACATTCCCAGAGAAATGATTATACCTAGCATAGAGATTAAATTAAACGACACATCAAAAATTGGAAATGCAATTGTTGTAGCAAGCAAAGTTAGGGGTAGAGATAGACTTGTCAAAATTGAATCTCTAAGTGAAAAGAAAAGAATGAGAACAACAACAACCAAAAAGAGTCCTTGGGCCGAATTAGAAATAACCACATCCAATCGTTTCAAAGCCCTATCACCTTCATTGTTCAGGTATGCTACTTGCAAATTTTTAGGTAATTGTGACTTTAGCTCGGCTAATCTCTTTTGCACGGCAAGCACTGTTTCAATTATATCTGCACTATCTTTTTTTATGATTTGCAAATTGTAAGCTGGCTTTCCATCTGACAAAGCCAAGGTTCTTGGTCGTTCATACGTATCTTCCAATGAAGCCACTTGAGAAAGAAGCACCGAGTTTCCATTTTCGTTGGACCGAATGGGAAGATTGGCAAGGTCTTGGATTTCGGCAAATTCGCCTGTTACTCTAATATCTTGCGTGATCGGTCTTAGAAAGGAACCTGCAGGAACACTTATATTCTTTTTGGAAATAGAGTTAAAAATATCGGAAAAGCTTAACGTGTACTTTGACTTTAGTCGAGGATCTACTTTGACCCTCCATTCTTGCTTTCGTTTCCCGAAAGCATCGGCTCGGGATACTCCTGGAACCTTTCTCAACTCATCTTCCACAAACCTTCCAATTTCCTGCAATTCGTGATCCGAAGAAAGCCCGTACAGAGATAATTCCAAAACAGGGAAGTTCGAGCTTTTCTGTTCGGTGACGATCGGGCGGTCCTTCACTTGCGAAGGCAAATTGGTAACTCTGTCCACTGCACGCCGCAAGTCGTTGACCACTTGATCCGCATTTGGGTGTTCTAGATCAATTTTTATACTTATGTCTGACTCGGAATTTCTGGAAATAGAACGAACGGAATCTAACCCTTCCACTTCTCTTAGTTTTTCTTCAATCGGAATGGTGACTTTCTTTTCCACATCCACGGGGCTTGCGCCAGGGAAAATGGTTAAAACACGCACAGTTCGAAAATTTACTCGAGGGAAAGCCTCTCGCTTCATAGAAAACAACGAGATAATTCCAGCAAGAAAGAGAAAAATTAGCACAAGTTGTGCGATTAAAGGCTTATAAACGAAGAAATGAATTAGGTTTCGCATAAGATTTAGGTTTCCAAAACTTTATTGTAAAAATTTAAGTTGCATGGGTTATAAAGAGCCATCTTCGACCAAACATCTTTCGAACAATTCACGAAAAACAGTTGGGTCTTGCGCTCCACTAACTGCAAACTTGTTTTGCAAGATAAAGAAGGGAACTCCACTGACTCCATTCTGTTGGTAATACTGATACTCTTTGTTCACCTCACTCTGCAAGGATGCATTCTCGTAAGAATCTTTGAACTGAGACTCCGTAATTCCGGCATGAAGTGCGATTTCTTTTACCTTTTCCTTTGAAGTTAGGTCGACCCCTTTTTCGAAGTGGGCAGAAAACAAATCCATGACCAATTGGTTTTGAATTGAGAGGTTTGGTGCTGATTTTATGAGCGAATGAAGTGCTAACGTATTTGTTGCTTTAGGAATTGATTCAAAATCAAAGTTGATTCCGACATCTTTCCCTATGCTGTTTAAACGATGAAATGCTCCCTTTAAACTTTCAATGGACCCAAATTTTTGGGTTAAATGTTCTTTGTAATCTTTCCCTTCTTTTGGCATCTCCGGTGACAATTGAAACGGTCGCCACTCTACTTCAAATTCAATTCGATCGGAAACTTGGCTCATTGCTTGCTCTAATTTCTTGATTCCGACAAAGCACCAAGGACAAACTACATCAGAAACAATGTCTATTTTGATTTTAGAAGTAAGATCGGTTGACATCTGCTAACGCCTCCCACGAAGAGTCTTTTCGGCATTCGTTGCAACTGTATTTCTTGGGGGTTAAGGGAGGTGTGCCGTCCTCGAGTTCATGGGAAGGAAAATTTTTAGACATTTTATTCAAACCTACTAAGGAATCCTAATCTTTCAATACGAATCATCCAAAATTCAAAAGAATCAATTGCCTTATGCCATAGTTTAGACCAGAACGGTAGAATGAAGCTCCTAAATCCCAAGAAAAAAGATTACGACCACCTAGATGAGAAAACTCGGCAAATCCTAAATTCTACGATTGATTTTTTTGAAAAAAAAGGAAAAGCCAAACTCAAAGAAGAAGACCAAAAAGCCCTTTGGTATACTGATTTTATTGAACATTTAAAAAAAGAGAAAGTTTTCTATCAACTTCTAACCCCAACTGAATTTGGTGGGGATGGTTCACGTTTTGACAATTACCGCAATTGTTTCTTCAATGAAATTCTAGGATTTTACGGGCTATCCTATTGGTACACTTGGCAAGTAAGCATATTGGGTCTTGGTCCAATTTGGAATTCTAAAAATACGAAACGTAAACAAGAAACAGCTGAAGAACTCAAAGCTGGGGGAGTGTTCGGATTCGGTCTTTCAGAAAAAGAACATGGTGCCGATTTGATCTCTTCGGAGATGAAACTTGCGGAAACGGGAGCTGGAAAGTACGTAGCCAACGGTTTAAAATACTATATTGGCAACGGAAATGTTGCGAGCTCAATCAGTGTATTCGGAAAGAATGCTAAAACAGGTCGTTTTGTTTTCTTTAGCGCTAGACCCAACCATCCAAACTACAAACTTTTGCAAAACGTAGTTCATTCGCAAAAGTATGTCGCAGAATTTCGATTAGAAGACTATCCAGTCGATGAAACGGACATCCTTTCCAAAGATAGGGAAGCTTGGGACGCGGCTCTTGCCACTGTCGCGTATGCCAAATACAATTTGGGATGGGCTACCATAGGTATCGCTACACATGCATTTCATGAAGCTCTGAACCATGCCGGAAATCGAAGATTGTTCAATGAGTATGTTACGGATTTCCCTCATATCAAAGGATTGTTTCGTAACGCTTATTGCCGCCTAATAGCGATGAAGCTGTTTTCTTATCGAGCTTGCGATTACATGAAAGCCGCATCGCCCGAAGACAGAAGGTACTTGCTATTCAATCCAATGGTCAAAATGAAAGTGACTAGCCAAGGAGAAGAAGTAATCAATCACCTTTGGGACGCTATCGCGGCTCGAGGATTCGAGAAAGATATGTATTTTGAAATGGCGACTCGAGACATTCGAATGTTACCTAAATTAGAGGGTACAGTTCATATCAACATGATGCTCGTAAATCAGTTTTTACAATCCTATCTCTTTGATAAGAATCCAGCTCCAAAAGTGCCTTTCAATACAGGGGGCACAAGCGACGATTTTCTTTTTGTGCAAGGGGCAACTACAAAAGGTCTTAAAAACATTCCTCTTGGAGATTTTAATGAAGTGTATTCAAAGTTTGAATCTCCCAATCTAAACATTTTCAAAAGGCAGATCCAAAACTACATCAGCTGTATCGAACATTTGCAAATCACCAAAGAAGATTATACAAACATAGATTTTATGTTAGCCGTCGGAGAACTTTTAACTTTGATAATCTATGGGCAATTGATTTTAGAGTATTCTGAACACGATAAAACAGACAAGGCAACTCTGGACATGATATTTCACGTGTTTGTTCGCGATTTTTCTCAATATGCAGTTCAGCTGTCAATAAAGGAAAGAGTCAATCAATCGCAAAAAGAGGCTTGTTTGAAGCTAGTAGAAAAACCGCATAATGACGAATCTGCATTTGCGGCTTTCTACTCTGAAAAAATAATGAGCCTAAAAGACTCTTATAGAATGAATCCTTAACTAGAAGTGCTCTTTAGCGTCTTCAAAGAACTTGATAGAGATGCGTTCGAAAACTTCTTTTTCGGACGCTGTTTCAAAGTTATACCAAGCAAACAAAGCCAACCCGATCCATTGGTAGTAGTCTCGGTAAATATGATACTGGTAAGTTCCTACTTTGTTGCCGTTTTTGTACAAAATGTATTCCAAGTCGTATCCGTCTTGCTTAGACCAAGCTGGCGGCAACGTCGCAAGAATGGTTGAGATTCCGAGAAAAACAGCCGCGGCAGTAGAAGGACTTCTATAAGTTACCTTTACGTTCACTAAATAACCTTGTTTGGGAACTTCTAAACCCTCGATTGTTTTCTTAAAGGGAGTCTTGGTTTCAAAGAAGTTTTTTAGAGCTTCCCTCCCCCCCAAGTTCAATTGAGGGAAGGTGGGCAAAGCATAGACTAGGTTCGCGTCTATTTTTTTTTCCAAATCGGGAACAGGAGGAATTTTTGGATAATCCTTATAGCCGATGATGCAATGAGTCGTAAAAAAAAGGAGGATGGATAACTTTGCCAATGTCTTCATACCGCCCAAGTTTTATAAAGGCGAAGGAATTGTAAAGTAAGTGAAAATCCTTGGAATAGACCCAGGTTCGCATCGCGTAGGCTATGCTGTATTAGATTTCCCGGAATCCAATCCTAGAACTCCTAATTTACTTTCTTACGGAACTATAGAGGCACCTCCCAAAACTCCATCACCCGACAACCTGATTCAAATAAAACAAGAGCTGGTTAAAATCATAGAAGAAAGCAAGCCAACAGCCGCCTGTGTTGAGGAGCTTTTTTTTGTTAATAATATAACTAACGGAATGCGGGTATCCGAATCCCGTGGTGTCATTTTACTTTGCCTCGGTGAAAAAGGTATTCCTGTCGTTCAACCCACAGCCACTCAGATCAAAAAAGGAATATCATCCAAAGGAAATGCCACCAAAAAAGAAGTTAGGTTGGCAATTCAGATGATCTTAGGACTTAAAGATCTAAAAGGTCATGATGATTCTTGGGATGCCATTGCCGCCGCCTATGTTGGTAGATCACTGCTTATAGCAACTGACTACAGAGGGTATGGGCAACTGAGTAAAAAATCCTCAAAAACCTGACTGATCCACAATCTACCATTGACTAAAACCGCAGTTGATCCTGCTGAAATTTCTTCACCAGAGTTTTGATAAACAGTGTCTACTCCAGAATTGTGGTTTGCAAAGCGCATAACTTTTGTAGGGGCAAAGTTGTCACGTGACAAGGAGTGCCGAGTAAACGAAAAAGCTGAAGGATGAACTACAACCCACAAATTGCCTTTATTGTCTTCAGAAATGTTGTCTGGACCACCAGAAACAACTATCTTTTTCAGCAATTGGATATTGGGAAATCCAGACTCAGTTCGTTTCACCTTATATACATAAATGGATTCATCCCAAAAAACTGATCGGTAGATCAATTCATCTTCTCCTTCTTTTCGAACAAAAATTCCGTTTCCTAAAACAACTGGTTCATTCAAAGGAAAGAATTCTTTACCATTGAAATAGGCAATGTCTGCTCTGGGATTTTTGGTTAGAATATCCCAGTTTGCTCGGAAAGACCCACCAGTTCCTCGATCATTGGAAACGAAAATTTCACCAGAGTCTAAGGCAAATAAATCGTTGGGGCTTGTCAATGAGGCATCCCAAAGTGTTTCTTTAAAATCCCAAGTCCCCAACTTGTTTCT
>JAIXRB010000003.1 GCA_027485405.1 Leptospiraceae bacterium
ATGTAGCAGTTGATTACCTGATAACGACAAAGGTCAATCGGATTGTCGGTGGTGAGTTCGGTGTAAATTTTCTCATCCAGTTTACCATAGGAACTTCCTCCGGTATTGAGTGCTTTGTAGCCACCGTTGTTTTCTGGAAGTTTTTGCTTAATGATATCGGCCTGAATTGTAACTCCTAAGTGGTTAGCTTGGCCTGTCAAATCTGCTGAAACATGGTAATCCTTTTCACGTTTGAACGCATTGTTTCTAATATAGCACCAGAGAATGGTTGCCATTCCCAATTGGTGGGCAAGATCAAAAGCCTGGCTAATTTCCACGATCTCGCGTCCAGCATCTTGTGATCCAAAGTAAATAGTAGCTCCAATTGCCACGCAACCTTGGTCATGTGCTTGTTGAATGGAAGCAAATAGTATCTGTTCGCTTTTGTTTGGGAAAGTTAAAAGTTCGTTATGGTTGATCTTTAAGATGAAAGGAATCTTATGCGCATACTTTCGAGCGACAGAACCCAACACACCCAAAGTAGAAGCGACCCCATTGCAACCGCCTTCCATCGCCAGTTTTACAATGTTCTCTCCATCGAAGTAAATCGGGTTTTTTGCAAAAGAGGCACCCGCCGAATGTTCAATCCCCTGGTCCACAGGAAGAATAGAGAGATAACCGGTATTTGCAAGTCTTCCGTTCCCCATAAGAGTCTGGATACTACGTAGGACATTGATAGAACGATCCGTAGGAGCAAAAATGCGATCAACCCAGTCAGAACCTGGAATGTGGATGGTTTCTTTTGGAATTTTTGGGTTAGAAAAGCCCAAAAGGGAATCAGCGTCTTTGTCTAAAGTTTTAGTGATTTCGGCGAAGTTCAAAATATTTCTCCTTACCGTTAAAACGCCATGAGATTTATGGAAAGACAAGAGATTTTATGATTTTGACCTCTCGGTTTCGAATGTTTTTTTCCATCGCTTGGCTCGTCCTTTCCCTTTCTCTTGGGATTTGGTGGTGGAGACTTGGCTTAAAACAAGCTAAAACCATCGCCGATGTGCTGGGGGATGCCAATTCTTACGCCCAATTCCAAAGGGTGAATACGATGCTCCAATGGGAAGGTAGCTTTTTTCTAGGCATGCTTCTCCTGGGTGGACTTACCTTAGCTTTTTTGTCTTTTCGAGACACAGAAAGAGCAAAGTTGATTTCTGATTTTTTTTCTAATATAACTCATGAGATGAAAACTCCAATTGCCAGCTTACAATTGCAACTGGAAGGATTGATCGAAGACACTAAGGATCCAGATCTTTTATTTCATTTTGAAAGATTGCGAGCTGAGAACCAGAGAATCCAATCACGCATGAACAAAGCTTTTTATTTGGCTAGTTTGATGAGGGGCGAACGCGTCTTTGTTCAAAACGTGGTTTGGGAAGATTTCATTGGCTCTTTGCAAATGGAATATCCAAATGTAATCTTTGAAACAAAGGTTTCACCTGACACAAAAATCTTAGCCGACATCCGTGCACTAGAGTTGATCTTAAAAAACCTTATCGAAAATTCATTTTTACATGGCAAAGCATCCAAGGTTCAAGTGAAATTGGATACGGCTTCCAAAGGAAAAATGGCATTCGCAAAGATCACAATAGAAGACGACGGAACCGGATTCCAAGGAAATTTCCAAGAATTGGGAAAACCATTTCAACGATTGACGGAAACCAGTGGAACAGGGATTGGGCTGTACTCTGCTAAGGAATTGATTCGAAAGATGAATGGAAAGATCTCATTTGAAAATTTAGAAAGCGGTCTTGGGTTTCGGGTGAGTATTTTCTTGCCATTGTCCGACTCGTCTCTGCCAGAAGCATGAAACCTTCCATCTTACTCATTGAAGATGATGAAGGCTTGGGTCGAACGATCCAAGAAAGACTTACTAAAGAAGGCTATACTTTGTTTTGGGCAAAGAACAAAGCCACAGGAGTCCAAGTTTTCCATTCGCACAAACCAGATCTTCTGATCATTGATTTGCGGCTTCCAGACGGTTCTGGATTTTTGATTCCCAAAGAACTGGGGCTAACCTCCCAGAAGGTTCCCTTTTTATTTTTAACAGCCGAAGCTGGTGCAGAAAACCGGTTGAAAGGATTTGAATTGGGAGCTGTGGAATTCATTCCAAAACCTTTTCATTTGAAAGAGCTACTCCTTCGCCTTGAAAAGTTAACAGAAGTTCTTCAAAAGAAAAACTTCTTTCGTCTTTGGAAGGCCGGGGATGCGACCATAGATCTTGAGGCGTTTTCAGTCCAAAGAGACGATGAGGTTTTCCCTCTGACAGAACGAGAGGCAAAACTTCTCCGTCTTCTTTTGGAAAACAGGCAAAAGGTTCTCAGCCGAGATGAAATCCTAGATCAAATTGTAGGCGAATCTGCATTCCCGAGCCTCCGAACCATTGACAATTCGATTGTTCGATTGAGGGAGATTTTGGGAGAAGAATCCATTCGAAATGTGCGTGGAGTGGGCTACCAATTTGTTGGATCGGTC
>JAIXRB010000184.1 GCA_027485405.1 Leptospiraceae bacterium
ACATGGATCTTTGTGAAAAAATGGTTAGATGAAAATGCCATAGAATATCAAAAAAACAAGGTCTATTACAATATCATAGATATTTGGTGTAGGGACGACATTGAAATCAATGAATTGGGCGAATGGTACTTTAAAGAAATGGAAGATTGAGCCATCTCAATGAATAGCAAGTTTGGCTCCGAGAAGGCTCAGGTGTCGATCCGTTGACCAGCAATCTATAATTTTTAAACTTTTCATAAGATAGAGTCCACTTGCATCTGTAACCGTAAGTTCCTGGTCATTGAATTTCATTAGAATTTTTTCAGCTTCGGATAGTAACAAGTTATCTGCGGTGTGAATCATTAAGTTTTTGTCTAAAGCACGAATAAAACCCAGGAAGTCCAAGGCTCGCCTAGAATCATATCTTCGCAAAAACCAACCATGCGTTTCTGAAATCACAAAAGTAGTCGTTAAAAGACGAATTGGATTTGAAAAAAGTCTTCCGAACAACGGATTGTAAGTGTCGGATTTATCCAGAAAGGAGATAAATGCCGACGAATCTACGTAAGATTTATATTTTTGTGCCATATACCAATTCGTCAATGTTTTGGCTTGAATTTTTGTCACCAGATTCTACAAAACCAAAAAAATTCATCCAAGGCTTTTCTTTTTCGACTGGTAGATTCTTTTGGATCGAAATTCGTATAAATTCAGCAAAAGAAATACCTTTCTTTTTGGATTCTTTTTTCACTGATTTATAATCCTCTTCGGTTAGGCTGATTTGTGTTCGTATCATGATAACAAAAATAAATAATCTGTTATCAT
This sequence comes from Leptospiraceae bacterium, assembly GCA_027485405.1. Lineage (GTDB taxonomy): Bacteria > Spirochaetota > Leptospiria > Leptospirales > Leptospiraceae > Leptospira_A. Next base: position 805 of record JAIXRB010000184.1, read on the forward strand.
GAGTCAATTGGAAAATCCTCTTTATATCACCCTTCCCACACCCCCAATTTCACCTTTACAAATTCTAGCTCAGTTGAGATGAATCAATGTGGAAAGCAGATAGGAGAGGCATTATGAGCGACAAAGAAGACAGACCATTTCGGGTTTTAGGAATTCAACAGGTGGCAATTGGTGGAGAATCCAAAGACAAACTCAAGGCTTTCTGGGTCGATACCTTGGGTCTTGAAAAGAAGTCTGAATTCCGCAGTGAAAAAGAAAACGTAGATGAAGACATTCTCTCCATGGGCAAGGGACCGTATGCCGTAGAGATCGACATTATGCAACCCATTGATCCCACAAAAAGCCCCAAAGTCCACGAACCAAAGTTAAACCATATTGGTCTTTGGATCGACGATTTGGAAAAAGCTGTGGATTGGCTGGTGAAAAAAGGTGTTCGATTTACACCAGGCGGAATCAGAAAAGGAGCGGCAGGTTACAATGTTTGCTTTATCCATCCCAAAGGGAATGATGAGTTTCCACTTTCCAGTGAAGGCGTCTTAGTCGAACTTGTGCAAGCACCACCCGAGGTCATCAAAGCGCTAGGCTGATTTTTTCTGGTAAATGAAGTAGACAACCAGTGCTGATGTGGTTGTCACAATGAACTGGGAGAGGTGAACAACTGTTGCATACACAAAGCCTTCTCCCCCGTCTTTACCCAGTAAAATGAATCCGGAAATAATGGATGCATGAAACACCCCGATACCCGAAGGAGCCGATGGGATGGCAACACCCATGGCGCCCACAAAGATAAAGAGCATACATTCAAAAAAAGAAAAATCCATCCCAATCATCTGACCGGCAATATAGTAGTTTAGAGCATATCCTAAAATCCAAGTAGGAAAGGAGATCGCTAGGGGCTTTGCTAGTTTGTCTCCACGGAGAAATTCGCTGAATTCAATGATTTGGTCTTTTAGCTTTTCTTCAAAAACAGAACCTAATCGGACGAGATTCATGGCTTTTTCGCCTACGGTTAAAACGAACTTTAAATAAAACCGAATTAAGATAAGAACCACGATCATTCCAAAAATGACTGATCCAGAAACAAAGACCAGAGCGAGGTTTTTTTGACTCCCGATGCCAAGAAAGAGAAAGGCAAAGGCACCGAGAATGACAACGGCTCCCAGATCCATAACCTTTTCTAAGAAGAGTTTGGAAATGAGGTTGGGCAGGGGAAGTCCGCTGTCTTTTTTGTTCATCACCAAGCGCACCACATCTCCGCCTCGAGCGGGCAAAACCATGTTCAGCCCCACGCCGATCAAAGAAGAGGCGTAAGCTGACCAAACAGTGATTTTGTTGTCCAAAAGAAGAAACCATCGATACGAAAAAGGAAAAAATGACCAAAGGCTTGTGATCCAAAAGAGAACTGCGTATTCCCAACGAATCTTGCCCTCAATGCGGGAGAATTCTTTTACGTCAAAGTTTGAAAGTAGAAAGTAAACGGCAATTGCCGAAATTAGAGTTCCAAAGATCCATTTTTTCATAGTTAAGTTACCCTGGTGGCCATTTCAAGCCTCTGCCACCCAACACATGGAAATGGATATGGGCAACAGTTTGTCCTGCTTGCTTTCCATTGTTTTGGATCACTCGGTAGCCGGAATCTGCAATGCCAAGTTCTCTGGCTAGCTTTGGGATTGTAGTGAGGATTTCACCTAGAACAGCAACGTCTTCGGGGGAAGTTTCGTTCAAAGAAGCGATATGCTTTTTGGGGATGACCAAGAAGTGAATGGGTGCCTGGGGGTTGAGGTCATAGAAGGTAAGAATGGACTCGGTTTCATAAAGGACCTTTGCCTGAATTTCTTTTTGGATGATCTTACAGAAGATGCAATCGGTTGACATAGCTAGTTTCCTTCCAATGAAATACTTTGCTAATTTTAAGCTATTCCATATTTTCTGAAAAAAGGGCAAGGGCTCCGGCTCCTTGGATGCCAGAAAGCGACGCACCCACTGCAATTTTTAATCGTTTTTCCAAAACAGGAAAAATCTTAGCTCGGATCTGGGACTCAAGCGACTTGCCAAATAAATCCCAAGCCTCGGTGATTCCCCCAACAAAGGCAACTCCCTCAGGGTTTAGCAAATGGATCGCCGAACGGACAGATTCCGCCAAACAGGTGACTCCGAAATCTAAGATTTCTTTTGAGGTGGAATCACCTGATCTGACCTTTTCGAAGAACGATTTGGCGTTGGGGAGCTTTTCGTTGGTTCTGGCTTCAAAGCGATTGAGTAGCCCCTTTGTGCTAAAATAGCTTTCTACGCAACCTCGCTCTCCGCAACCACAGAGGTCTCCTCCAATCACAACCGTTGTATGTCCAATCTCAATTCCGTTTCCTTGGTAGCCTTGGAAGAGTTTGCCTCGGTCCACAAAGCCACCTCCAATGCCAGTGCCAAGAGTTAAGACAAGACAGCTTTCCCAGTCTTTGCCAGACCCAAATCGGCTTTCGGCTAAAGCCGCGCAGTTGGCATCGTTGTTGTAGTGTACGGGAAGTTGGAATTTGTCTTGGAGATGAGTCTTAAGGGCTAGGTTTTTCAAGAGGGGAAGGTTGGCACTTTCCAAAAGAATTCCCTTTTGGGCATCCAAGGGACCTGGAGAACCGATTCCTATTCTCGAAATGGATGGGAAGAGAGAGAGACCTGCATCAATGAGTTTTTCAAGTCCAAGTAGCATTTCGGCTCCGGTTGTCTGGGATGAAACGGAAAAGGAGGTCTCGTTTTGGCAGAACCCTGCCTCGTTTACGACTGCGGCTTTGACCGAGCCACCTCCAATGTCGATTCCAAGTGCTAAACGAGTCAAACCTTACTCCGATTGGCAATAACAAGGCGGTTTTGAAAAAGAATCTCTCGA
>JAIXRB010000186.1 GCA_027485405.1 Leptospiraceae bacterium
ATGATAACGGTAAAACGATTAAGGGGATGGTCGATATTTTAGACGAATTGGGTTACCGAGTTATAGAACCCAAAGTATTAAAGGCTATCAATTTTAATGTGCCACAAAAAAGAGAGCGTTTATTCCTCGTTGCGGTTAGAAAAGATATTAAAACAGATTATGAATTCCCGCTACCTAGTCGAAAAGTGTACACGCTGTCAGATGCTTTAAAAAAAGGAGAACTTTTTGGATCCAATGTACCGGACTCTCCTGGTCAGAAGTATCCAAAAAGAAAAAGAGAGATTTTAAGTATGGTACCGCCCGGTGGATATTGGAGAGATCTCCCTTTACCAATCCAGAAAGAATATATGTTGCAGAGTTTTTACCTGAGTGGCGGCAAAACTGGTATGGCCAGAAGAATGTCTTGGGAAGAGCCTTCTTTGACTTTAACTTGCGCTCCTGCGCAAAAGCAAACGGAGAGGTGTCATCCGGATGAAACAAGACCTTTTACGGTTCGCGAATACGCCCGAATTCAAACTTTTCCAGATAATTGGAACTTCGCTGGTTCCGTTTCTCAGCAATACAAACAAATTGGCAACGCAGTCCCTGTCAACCTAGCGAAAGAAGTCGGTTATAGCATTGTGAAGTTTTTAAATCAGTGCTATACGATTAAATCTTAATCTCACTCGTTGATCAAGTAATAGGAATGAAATCCTTTTGCTTTGCCAGACCAAATAGGGCATTCGACAGCTAACTCTACTTCGTTGTGAATTTGGTATGGTTTTGCAAAGAACAGTCCAATGAAAAATCGCAGAACCGAAGAAATATTTTCTAAGGCACTCATCCCGGCAATCAAAGACCCTCGCCGAACTTCTAAAAAGCAGTCCTCGGTTTCACCAAAGTAGAGTTTTTCGCGCTTTGGCAGTTGAAAACCAGAAATTTTTTCTTTTTCTATCTCTTCGATAACAGTCTTCTTGACTGTGCCTTCCAGCAATAGATCGCCTGATTTGCTCAAAATCGCGACTTTCCTAAAAAATCCCCCCGGTATCTTTTCGTTTCCAATGAAACCCCCAGTAAAGACTCGGACTCCGTCTTTCGTAATTCCTCTCACGATCTCCCATTTTTTGGAGTAATTGTAGATTTCGTAATTGGTCATCATATGTTCAATACCACCAATGCCTTGGACATCAGTTTGCACTCCGTTTCTATAGATTGCTCCTCTAACTGTCGCAAAAGACAAAGGAATGTCTGCTTGGACAAATCGACTGGGGTCTCCGATTGGATACTTTCCACCAGACAAAGCAACGCCACCAGCTTGGTTCGGAGTATATTCAAAATCTAACGAATATTCGGGGAAAACCATATGGATATAGTACTTTCCGTCCTTGAAATCCATCCAATTTTCGCCTGATTGTTGGAAAAATTTGTCTTTCTTGAACACATAGTCGTCGCTATCGAACTCTCGTGTAGTATAGAACGTCGGTTCGTCTTTGTTTTTCAGAATCATACTGATTCCGTTGTTCTTACTGCCAGGTCCAAAGTTACTGACTAGAAAGGTTGCAAAGATGCGATAGGTTTCGTTTTGAAAGGAAAAATTCCAACCTTGGAAGTAACCCTCTTCGGGGAAATGTTGGGTCCGAAAATCAGCGGGCAGAGATTTTCGGACTTCATTCAAAGAATCCCCATGGAGGGAAATGCCAAAAAGCAAAATTACAATCCAGAGGGCAGGCTTCACAAACCTAGATTCTCAATCCAAAAGGATTGCTTCATCCTTTTTTTTTTTTTTTAATGGAATATCCGTTAGAAGAACTTCTTTCGAATCCATTTGATACAAATCCTCTACGCAAATGATTTGAAAAACGGGATGATTGTTTTTTTTCAACTCTAAAAGCTTGTCTCTTTCTTCTTGGATTCCATCTAAATGAAACCATCTTTCCTCCTCGCGCGGTTCCCTTTCTAGAAAGGCGAGCACCTCAAACTCGTACTTTCCGAACTTTTTGAAGAAAACCCGAAATCCTTCTGCATTTGGTTCTTCTGCCAATTTTTTCCGAAAATCCCTAGATGCGGACTTCGCTTTTGCGACCATTTCATAGTAATTGTTCAAAACCCGGAGGATATGTTGAAACTCCTGTTTCCGACTGACCAATTCTTTCCATTTAAAAGGCTCTTTTAGCTCCATTTTTACCACCTGCCATTTCTAGGCAGAAGGCAGGTAGAATTGGTTCCTATTTTGGATTCTTCCTTGAAAAAAACTACGTCTTCTGTATTCTAAGAGGAAATCCATGCTCGCGCCCATTCTTTCCGTTTTTTGGATTGAGAAACTTCGATTTACTCTCTATACCCTCCGTCGAGCAAACGAATGTGAAACCGAACAACTTAGTTCGAATGTTTCTCCCAACGGAAAATCAGTTATTTCAGTATTAGAAGAGTGTTTAGAACACGATCGTAGCTTTGGTTTTTATTTACCTTTTTCTTTGCGCTTCAGTGGTTTTCTCATTTTCCCAAGGTTAGAAGAGTCAGACATCGAAAAAGACATAGAATTCATCCGAGATAAGTACACTCCACCTGCTTTCCCTCAACATTTTCTAGACATCAAGATTGAAACAGCCCAGGACCTTGTGATCCCCAATATAAAACCCGAACTCGCAAAATTGCTTTCAGATTGGAGAGACACTCTCAACAAAATAGAAACAAAGCTTAGTTTGATTTCTCAACCAGAAGTATTGCGGAAGCGGTATTTCAGTTTAACGGGCATTCATACTCTATCAGGGGCTATCAATAAATCCACCGAATACTGCCATGTTCTTTGGCACAAATATGCTGAACCAAATTTTTTAAATAAATCCTAAGCGAAAGTATAAAACTAATAAAACCAAGAAATGGAGAATCCTGTGAGCAAAATCAAAGTAAAAACCCCCTTAGTCGAACTAGATGGAGATGAGATGACGAGAGTTATCTGGAAAGAAATCAAAGATCGATTCATCCATCCTTACCTAGATATCAATCTAGAATACTACGACCTAGGTGTCGAATACCGAGATAAGACAGACGACCAAGTCACTGTCGATTCTGCCAATGCTATCAAAAAGCATGGTGTCGGAGTAAAATGTGCAACCATCACTCCCAACGCAGACCGAGTAGCTGAATACAAATTGAAACAGGAATGGAAATCCCCCAATGGAACCATCCGTGCCATTTTAGATGGAACAGTTTTCCGTAAGCCAATTATCATCAAAAACATCCCTGCCGCTGTCAATTCCTGGAAAAAACCCATCTCTATCGGAAGACATGCGTATGGTGATATTTACCGAAACGTAGAAATCAAAGTAGATGCACCAGGCAAAGTAGAACTAGTTTACACTGATGCATCTGGAAAAGAAAAACAAAGACTATTGGTGCATGAATACAAAGACACAGGTGTGGCAATGGGAATGCACAACCTGGACAAATCGATCGAGTCCTTTGCACTTGCTTGTATCAACTTTGCTCTTTCTGAAAAGATCAACATCTGGTTTGCAACTAAAGACACTATTTCTAAAAAATACCATGCCCGATTTAGAGAGATCTTTGATGATCTAGCTAAGAAAAAAGAATCTGAACTAAAAGCCGCTGGAATCAGTTACAACTATTACCTGATCGATGATGCTGTAGCACAAATCATGAAAAACGAAGGTGGAATGCTCTGGGCGCTTATGAACTACGATGGCGACGTGATGAGTGATATGGTCGCTTCTGGCTTTGGATCATTAGGTCTTATGACCTCTGTTCTGGTATCCCCGGACGGAAAGTACGAATTTGAAGCGGCGCATGGAACAGTGACTCGCCACTATAGAAAATACCAAAAAGGCGAAATCACTTCCACCAATTCAGTGGCTTCCATTTTTGCTTGGACAGGTGCTTTAGCTAAGAGGGGAGAACTAGATGGAACTCCAGATGTGGTCAACTTTGCCCAAAAACTCGAAGCTTCTATCATTGAAACCATTGAAGGTGGAGAAATGACAAAAGATTTGATTTCACTCTCCACTGCCTCTAGCAAAAAGGAATTGGATACTTTTCAATTCATGGAAGCAGTTCAAAAAAGACTGGATGCTAAACTCAAATAACCTAAGTTTGATCCTATCTGCAATTAAAATCCAAGTCGCTTATTTAAAGCGGCTTGGTTCTTATGGCTGAAAACACAAACCTTTCATACGAACATTTCGTTCGCTGGATTTACCAAACTAGTGAGTCCAGTTCTAACTCCCTCGAAGATTTTTTCAACGCTTACATTGGATACCTTCTTGGTTTAGGTTTCCCGATCATTCGTGTTAATTTTGGTAGAAGGGCACTCCATCCACAAGTCAGTTCTATTAGTTGCTTATGGTTGCCTCTTGAAAGTAAAAGCGAGATCGAAGCTCAATTTACAGTTCAGGACGCAAAGCAGTCACTTTTTCAATTATCAAATGGATTCTTACTCGAATCCAAATTCCCCATAGGTAGCCTTCAGCTCTCTGGCTACCAAAAGAGCCCTATCAATCATATCTTACAAACGAGAAAACCATACGGGATCGATCTCCAAGAATTCAGAGACAAGGGAGGAGATCCCAAAGATTTGCCTTTTCCTATCCTAACAGACTTATATGGTTCGGGTTGCACATACTATTTGGCTTGCCCGCAATTCTTTTCAGATATGCCCTTTGGATTTGTTAGTTTTGTAACCCGATCTCCAAACGGATTTAGTGAAAACGAAAGAAGTTTCCTCATCGAAACGAGCCACCTCTTTGCCTTAAAATGGAACCAAATCGCTCAGAACCAAACTATGGAATCGCTTCTCCAAATTTACTTGGGAAAGCATACAGGGCCTAGGGTTTCTGCTGGAAAAATTTTGCGTGGAGATTTTGAAGAGATTCGATCAGTGATTTGGTTTTCTGATATTAGAAATTTTACAGGAATCAGCGAACAAGTACATTCGGACGAACTGGTGAGAATCCTAAATTTGTATTTTGATACTTGTATTCCAATTATAGAAGAGTTGGGAGGAGAAGTTTTGAAAATGATAGGAGACGGACTGCTTGCCGTTTTTCCTTTTAATGAAGATACTAAAATTAAAACTCACTTCAAATCTCTTTTGGCCGCAAGACGAATCTTAAAGAAGCTGGTATCAATAAACCTAACACGAAAAAGTGAAAATCTCCCTCTGATAGAGCATGGAGTCGGTTTACACTTTGGCAACGTTTTGTATGGAAACATCGGCTCAAAGGACAGACTGGATTTCACAGTCATAGGAGAAGCAGTCAATCTTTCTAGCCGAATCGCTTCTTTATGTGGTCAGTTGGGTAAGGCTGTCTTAGCATCAGAAGAGTTCGCAAAAGAAGCAGACATCCACTGGCAAGAATTGGGAGAATACTCGTTGAAAGGAATTGCCAACAAACGAAAGATTTATGGGATTCCCCAGGCTGAAGAGATGGCAAATAAAGTAAGATAGGCAAAGTTTTACTCTACCATTCTATTTCTTTTTTATCGCGTAAAAACTTTCCAGTCGGGCCTTCATTGGGTAACAAAGCCGCCCAAACTATGGTTTCTGCTCCTTTGTCTACGGAGCGAGTCGCTTGGGAGCCACCCATGTCAGTCATCACCCAGCCTGGGCAAACAGAGTTGACTTTGATGTTTTTGTTTTTCACTTCTTCACTCACCATTTTGGTAACTGCATTGAGAGCTGTTTTCGAAATCCGATAGGCTGGATACCCTTGGTTCATTTCAGAAAGTTGACCCATTCCAGAGCTAACGTTGACAATTCGACCAAAGTTATGCTCTGTCATGGGAGGCAGAAAAGCTTGGCAAAGACTAAAAGCACCTAGCACATTTGTCTCAAAGGTTTCTAAAATAGTTTCCCGCCCCGTTGCATAGAAATCGCCTTTGTCAATTAAAATGCCTGCATTGTTCACCAAAACATCTAATTTACCATAAACATCTAAAATCAAAGCCTTTGCCTCATCAATGGAAGAATCGGAGGCAACATCCAATGTAATTACATCAGCTCTGCCGCCTCGGTCTTCTATTTCCTGTTTAACTCGTAGGCCATCTTCATGCTTTCTGCAACCTACCAGGACAACAAGTCCTTGATTCGCTATTTGGAAGGCAACTTCTCTTCCAATGCCTCGGTTTCCGCCCGTTACTAAAGCAATTCGATCTTTGTGAATCACTTGAATTATTTTAGAGATTCAATTGCTTTCAGCCAATCGGAAGCTTGTTTTTCGATAAAGGCTTTGTCGGTTTCTACATATTTTGAAAAGAGAACATGCATCCCGTCTTCTACCTTGACTTCTCTGTTCAATGGATTGACCATTGTTACCTTGCCAAATTGATTGAAAGTCGATCGCATGGCGGCTACACTTGCTGTAGGATCTTGTTCTTTCTCATTTTTATAGTAGTACATAAGTAAAACGGGGGATTTGACCTTTCCAAACACTTCTTCTCGCGAAGCATAGTTTCTTAGATCGTTAACAGATACTAATGCCGAATAGTACTGTTCACCATACCAGTATTTTTCTCGTTCTGGGGAAACCTTAGGATTGTTCTTATGCGTAGCATCTCTGATTTTTCCTTTCAAAAGGTGAATGAGAGTTAGTCCCCCTGGGTAGTTCAAAACGTTTAAACTTTTATCCACTGGCTGGTAAAACGGATTGGCAAGCACTAGCCCATCCACTTTGTCCGGATATTCGGAGGCTAGCCAAGTGGAGATCAAACCACCCATCGAAGAACCAAAAACAATCACTTTTTCGCCTTGGCTTTGCATCATATCCAGAGCTTCTGTCGAGTAATCCAAATAGTCTCGGAAACTTACAGAAGCTTGGTCTTCTTTGTTGGTTCCATGTCCAGGCAATCGTACCATCAAAGTATTGGCTTTAAAGGTTTTAGCCAATCGCTCCATGATTTCTTCTCCTTCCGCTCGCGAAGCACCATAGCCATGGATGTATAAAAAGGCTAGTTTGGTTTTTTTGCCAAACTCGATGTAACGCTCTTCACAAAGAGGTCGGTGTCCTAGTTCCTTACTTACCTTCAGTCTGGTTTCATAGTAAGTTTTGAAGTCTGGGTAGGTGGGGGGTTCGGTTTTGGGAACATAATCAGGTCTGCCCGAACAAGAGGCGAGAAACGCGATTCCAAGAACCAAGGCGAGAAAACGTGGGGATTTGACTGAGTTCATCTGGTCAAAACTTTCAGTTTTCGGTTTGTCAGTAAACAAAGTTTGCAGTTCTCTTCCTCCAAATTTTGAAAACTCCTTGGCACGAATCGCAACTGTGAAAAAACGTAAGAAAATACCGTAAAGGACATTCTTTCAATGTACCAACCTTTTACCGAACAACAATTAGAAATTCGCGATTTAGTCAGAAACTTCGTTAGGAAAGAAATCCCACACGAAGTCGCCATTCACTACGATGAGGCAAACAAACACCCTACGGAACTCGTAAACAAAATGAGATCCGAACTCGGTGTTAATGGAATCGTTATACCGGAAGAATACGGTGGTTGGGGATTGGGAGCGATTGAGCAGTGCCTCATCATCGAAGAAATGTCTCGTGGTTGCTTGGGTATTGCACTCGGTTTCGCTTACACGGGTCTTGGAATCCTTCCCATTCTGAAAGGTGCAACCCACGAACAAAAGTTGAAATGGTTGCCCCCTGTCGCTGATGGAAAGTTAGGAGTATCCTTCTGCCTTTCTGAGCCTGGTGCCGGTTCTGACGTTCCTGGAATGTCCACTCGCGCCGAGAAAAAAGGCGACAAATGGATCATCAACGGAGCAAAGCAATGGATCACTGGAGCAGGTGACGCTCAAGCATTCACTGTGTTCGCATATACTGACAAGAACAGGGGAACCCGAGGGGTTTCGTGTTTTTACGTTCCAAGAGACGCCAAAGGATTGATCGTCGGAAAGAAAGAAGACAAACTGGGTATCAGGGCATCTTCTACCCACCAAGTAATTTTTGAAGACTGTGAAGTATCCGAAGAAAACCTCATCGGAAAAGAAAACCTAGGTTTTGTTTATGCTCTACAAACATTGAACGCTTCTAGACCTTTCGTAGCAGTGATGGGTGTTGGTCTTGCGCAATCCGCTCTGGACCATGCCGCAAGATATGCTCGCGAGAGAGAGCAGTTCGGAGTCAAAATCTCTACTTTCCAAGCAGTTCAACATATGTTGGCTGATATGGCTATCAAAGTAGAAACAGCGAGAGAGATTACTTACAAAGCGGCTCGTTTGTCAGATGCAAACGATCCTATGTTGCCTAAGTACTCTGCAATTGCAAAAGCATACTCTTCAGAGATTGCTATGCAGTGTGCTACGGATGCGGTTCAGATCTTCGGGGGATACGGATACACTAAAGAGTATCCTGTTGAGAAACTAATGAGAGATGCAAAAATCCTTTGTATCTTCGAAGGTACAACTCAGATCCAAAAGAACGAAATCGCGGCTTATGTGATCAAAGACGCGGCTTCTAAGAAAGACTAAACCCTTTCTTTTAATCTACTTAACTTTGAATTAGGATCCTTTTCCTTCGGAATTGGATCCTTTTTTATGTACCTTGCAATTGTAAATAGCTCTGATCTTCTTCGCCAGAGGTTTTGAACTGTTCTACTAAGGATTTTAAAATTTTTGACATCATAAGGAAGCTCTTTCCTTGGATCTGAAGCTCTTCTGTTTCATGGGAAATCTGAGTCATCGCTTTTGAAACATCCATCATTGACTCAGTGATAACTTCTAATTCGCCGGCACGGAGACTGAGTATATCTTTGATTTTTTTGCGATCATCCATCTTGATTCGAACGTTCTCCGAAACTTGTTCCAATCTCTGTCTTTGGGAAGGTATACTTTTGTTCAGATCTTGCAGTGTTCCGTTGATTTCTTGGACATGGGCTGAAATCGATTCAAAATAAGATGCTGTCTCTGTTAAAGACACTTCACCTTGTTCTACTGAAGAAGTGATTTCCTGCAAATAGACTTTTGCTTGTTTTGTGTTTTGTTCTGCCATAGTGGAGAGTTTGCTTATCTCAGTAGCAACAATGGAAAAACCGAGTCCATGTTCTCCAGCCCTTGCGGCTTCAATGGATGCATTGATGGAAAGAAGATGAAGTCTTGAACTAATTTCAGCTAAAGTGTTCACGAGAGTGCCGACTTTTGAGGAAGAATTTTTGATTTGGGACATGCCTTGGATAGTTCCGCCTAGGCTCCTGTTTCCATCGGTCGCTTGTCTTTGGCTTTTTTCAGCGAGTAGAAAGGAGTTTTCCAAATTTCCGAAGAAATATCGATTGTCTTCTGTTAAACTTCCCAAAAGAATAAAGTCCTCTTTTCCCAGTTTATCCTGAAAATTTATTTTTTCCTGGATTTCCAAAATGGCATCTTGAGTCCATTTTAATAGCTTTGCGTTTTCTTGGAGCTGTGCAGATCCATTCACAATGTTTTTGTGGATCGAGTCAAATGCGTACAAAAGGGCTTTTGAACTTTCGCGAACAGAGTTGGATTGAACTTTGATTTCATACACCAATTGGGCAAGATTTCCCATAAAAATGTTGATGAGATGAGCAATTGCCCCTGCTTCCGAACCAGGCTCCGCTTTGATTACTTTTGTCAGATCCCCCTGCATTTTAGAGAATTCTTTCATGCTGTCGATCAGATCTAGCCAAGTGGACTTTGCCCCATGTTCGGAGACATTCAATCCGACCTCCTCTTCTTCTTCTGTGACTCGAATCCCTCGAGTAATTTTTAAAAGCCAAAATCCCAAGTAACCAACACCAAACGCCCAAACTCCACAAACGGCTACTCCGATCGCTTGGGTTGCAAATGAGATCTCAACACCTTCGCGCACAAAAAAAGGCAAAAAGAGTGTACCTAAAATCCCACAAGCCCCATGTACTGGGAAGGCACCAATTACATCATCTAACTTAAAGAAATGTTCCATGATCCAAGCCGTTCCGATGGCTACTGCACCAGCCAAGGCTCCGATCGCAAAGGCACCGATAGGATTGACTGCATGACAGCCCGCGGTGATCGCAACAAGACCACCTATCACACCATTGATGCAATCTTCTACAGCAGGAACTGGAAACAATGCCCAAGAAATGAGCAAAGCAAAAACGCCACCTGCACTTGCGGCAATGCAAGTGTTGACTACAATCAGAGGAACGTCTTCATTTAGGGCAAGGGTGCTTCCTCCATTGAATCCAAACCAACCAAACCAAAGTATGAAGGTTCCAAGCACTGCATTGGGAAGGTTGTTCCCAGAAATTTTGTGAGGCTTTCCATCTGAATCGAATTTATGCTTTCTTGCCCCTAAGGCAATGATGCCGGCAAGTGCAACCCATCCGCCCAAGGAGTGAACCACAGTACTTCCTGCAAAGTCCACAAATCCCATTTCTGTTAAGAACCCACCACCCCAAGCCCAATGCCCAAAAATAGGGTAGATCAAAGCTGAAATCAAAAGAGAAATCCAAATGTAGGCATTGAATTTGATTCGTTCGGCGACAGCACCAGACACGATGGTTGCCGCTGTTCCCATAAAGGCGACCTGAAACAAAAAGAAAGCATACTCTTTGCCAGTGGAAAGCCCTGCTAACCCGAAAAGGCTTGTGCCCCAATAGCCTTCGTAGCTGAGTCCAAACATCAATCCAAAACCCACTAAAAAGAAACAGAGAGAACCAAGAGTGTAATCAATTAGGTTTTTGACGGCGACATTGATGCTGTTTTTCAAACGAGTGAGCCCCGTTTCGAGCATTAAAAAACCCGCTTGCATAAAGAAAACCAAAGCGGCGGAGAGGACAACCCATAGGATGTCTACGGATTTTGCTAGTTCAATGCCAGCAGGTACTTGCATAGGTGATAGATTCCTTAAAGCGGAGTATCTTCTGGCGGAAGAACAGGCTTTTTGTCTACTTCAATAGCATTCTGTTTGTTCGGCAAGCTTTGTTCGGAAGTAGATGTGCTTTCTTCTTTGATGACAAAGGGTTCGGCGGCATCTAGCCATTCTGTTTCCGATTGTTTTGCTTCTGTTGGATAGGAGTCAATGGGTCGTATGGTGATGCCAATATATTGTACAAGTGGTTCATTTTCCCTGGCATCCAAGTAAGCCAAAGAATCGTTTCTCCATCTTAGCCTTGGACGAGGTTCCATTCGGAAAGATTTCATGACTAAATCAAAGTCTTTGCTGTAGTGTCCAAATTTCTTTCGAGGGGTTTTTGCTTGGATGGCAAAGTACAAATTGCCTTTTCTATGAAACAAAAATCGATTCGAAACCAGGGAAGATTGTTCGTGGTAGTGCATAACAAGGAAGGTGGAATCATCAAATCCTGGCACGTCTTCTTCTACTTTTTTCTCTCTCACTACTTTTAAATCAGGGTATTTTTGCAAAAATTGGTCTATGGTCTCTTCGATGAATCGATCCAAATCGTATTCTTTTCCTCGTTTCAGGGCATCGATTTGAATGACGGCTTCTCGGTTTGCCTTAAAGAATTGGATTCTAGCCGTTTCTTCTGTTCGGAGGATTCCCTTTCCCCAACCCCGAGGAAATTCAAAGGAAACTCCTAAAGAATCCTCAATCCAAACCCCAGCAGTGAGCGGATTTGCCAACCAAACCAGACAGAGAATCAATGCGCTTTTGCGGATCATCATTTAAGGTATCGGATAGGAGAGGGGAGATTATTGAGGGGGGTCATAAGCTTTTGCGAGCGAACTTTGGGGTTCGATTCCGAGTTTCTTCCAACTAGCGGAGGAATCTACAGAAAGGGAAACTAAAAAAGTAGGGGAGCTTCCCCATTTCGGAAAGAAGAATTTTAGAGTTTGGAACAGCCACCGAATCAAAGCCAAAGGCAAGGGCAGAGCAAACACGGATTTTTGAGGAAACCTTTTTTGAAATGCGGCAAAAATGGTTTGGAAACTCATCATTTCTAAATCCGAAAGCAAATACAAACGTTCAATCTTTTGACCATTCTCCACTTTTTGGATCCAAACTTCTATTGCTCTTACCAAATCATTGATAGCCAGATAAGGACGATTAATGTCAGGCGAGGGAAGGATGAAAATGCCGCGTGCGAAAAATTTTTCAAGTGTTGTTGTTGCACTTTTGGTTCCTGGTCCAAACAAAGAGGCAATTCTAAAAATAGATCCAGGAGCCCCAGAAGCCAAAAATTCCTTCTCTCCTGCTAACTTAGAAATGGCGTAGAGAGAGTTTCCCATTGGTAAGGTGGTTTCTGTAATCGTAGTGGATGGAAAACCATAAACGGAAATTGAACTCAAAAACAAAACAGCTTTGGTTTTCTTCATTTTAGCATACTCAGAGAGCAATTGCACCGACCTAACATTGACAGAATAATAGATTTCCTCTGAAGCTTTGGTTCCTGAAACTACGCCTGCTAGATGCAATATAATTTTTGGGTCTTCCGCTATTTCAAAATCATTCGCGGATTGAAGTTTAGTGAAGTCTCGTTCGTAGAATTTGAAGTTTTTATGGTAACGGACCTCTTCGCTGAAGTTCGAAATCTGAGTGCCAACAGCAATTACTTTGTAATTAGATAGGAGATTCGGTAAAATGGCTCTCCCCACAACTCCAGATGCGCCTGTTAGAAGGATACAAGGTAAAGTCATAAAAGGAAAATCTGTAGCCAACCGACAGCGGCTCCCAGGGCGGCTCCTACCAGGATCAAAAGCATTTCATCTTCTTGGAAAGCAGATCGCAAGATAGATTCAAAATCTTTGGGAGGAAGTGCCGACATTCGTTCTCCCATTGTTTTCTCCAATTGCATTGCTTCTTTTAGATAATCTTCCAAATCCCCTGAATTGGATATAGATTCATAAGTCATTTTTTCAGACAGGGACTTTTTGATCTTTTCGTAGTCTTCCCATTTTCCTGAGGCAAACATGAGTGGTTTAGCAAGGGTACTCAAGTGGTCAACTTGCGTTTCGATAGCGGAGCGAATGGTAGAAAGAAGTGAGTCTGCGGCTTTTCCAAAGATCAATTCTTCTAGAATGTTTCGAGGAGTGAGGATTTTTTCTGAAACGAGTTTAGCATACAAGAATGACACTTCCCTTTGCCGCTTCAGAAACAAACCATGATAGCTTAAGTTTCCTATTATTTTTTTCTTTTCCAAAGGTCTAAAGATCATTTCTAAAGCCAAGTAATTGGTCAAATACCCAACAACAATTCCTTGTAAAGGTAACG
>JAIXRB010000009.1 GCA_027485405.1 Leptospiraceae bacterium
CCGAAGAAAGTTTTTTTTTTTTTTTTTCATCCCGAGTACCGGGAGCCAATGGAATGTCTAAATCTGATTCTTCTTTCTTGGGATAGATATTGTCTTGGTGCATGGAGAAAGTATACACATTTGGATCAGATCTAAATATATATGAATTGCCGTTTCCTTGGTGGAGATCCAGGTCCACCACAAGGATGCGACCAGAAGGTTACTCCATTTGTTTTTTTCGAATTGCAATTGCTATTTCGGTCAAATAACAAAAACCTTCGGCACGATCTGGAAAGCTGTGGTGGTAACCTCCTCCCATATTAAAAGCGAATTGATGATTGAGAGTTAGTTCAGTCGCATAAATCGTTCCACCCACTCCGTATAGAAAACTCTCGACTATACTTCGATTGAGAGGCAGTTCCGAGTAATGAGTTCTAGGTGTATGTTCAAAAGTAAAAAGGTCATTTAGGTAATGGTGGGTATGGACAAGTTCTAGATCGGCTTGTTCGGCTATGGAAGGCAAAAGCACATCTAGACTCGCCAGTTTTGGGTCGGCTTTTAGGCGGTTGTACAGATGGGAATATTTATGTGCCGGGAAGACATGACCTGGGAGATCCAAATTGTAGCCGGAATGATAGACCAAAACGAATGGACTGAGCCCCATGGAATGAGATTGACAAAAGAAAGGGCTAGGTCAAATCAATCCCACATTTTGCTTGCTTCTTTTTTAAAAAAGGGTAGGGTTTTCTCTATGTCTGAACCCAGAACCCTCCCAAACAAACGAACTAAGATTATTTGTACTATCGGGCCTTCGTCCGCTAAAAAAGAAACCATCCTCGACTTGATTTACTCAGGAATGGACTTAGCTCGTATGAACTTCTCCCATGCCACCCATGACTACCATAGAGAAATCTACGAACTCCTACGAGAATGCGAAGAAGAAGCAGGCGTGCCAATTGGGATTCTAGCCGACCTACAAGGTCCAAAAATCCGAACTGGCAAACTCAAAGAGCCAGTCGACCTCAAACCAGGTGATCGAATCTTCATCAACAACAAGGCAGACTTTGTCGGTGACAGAAATGAGATTGGATGCACTTACAACTACATCTTAAACGATATCGATGTTGGGCATAGGTTCCTTGTGGATGACGGAAAGCTCGCCTTTGTGGTCAAAAGCAAAGACAAAAATCGAGCTGAGCTTGAAACTGTTATTGGAGGACTCCTCAAAGACAACAAAGGAATCAACCTTCCAGGATCTCCCATCTCCGCACCGGCACTTTCAGAAAAAGATATCGAAGACCTCAAATTTGCCTTAGGCCTCGGGGTAGATTACATTGCTCTCTCTTTTGTGAGACGAGCCTCAGATCTGGAATTTGCGCGTCAGTTTATGCGAGAAAGCTACACAGGTTTGATTGCAAAAATTGAAAGACCTGAAGCCTTACAAAACATAGAAGAAATCATTGAAGCTTGTGATGGAATTATGATCGCAAGAGGTGACTTAGGTGTAGAGCTAGATACACAATTTGTACCTATCATCCAAAAAGAAATGATAACAAAGCTAAACCAAAGAGGAAAGCCTGTTATCACAGCAACACAGATGTTAGAAACTATGATCGACAACCCTCGCCCTACCCGCGCCGAGGCTTCCGATGTAGCAAACGCAGTCATGGATGGAACGGATGCAGTGATGTTGTCAGGCGAGACAGCTTCTGGAAAGTATCCTGTCGAGACGGTTGGAACCATGACAAAGATCATCCAAGCGGCAGAAACTTCTGAAGTGCATTTACAAAACTTCAAAAAAGTAAGCCTTACCGCAAAAGAAGCAGAACGAACAGCTTTGGGCAACGCGGCAGAGTCTATCGCGCGCTCGATCAACGCCCAAGCGATTATCAATTTTACACGCTCTGGTTACTCATCTCTCCTTTCTTCAGAATACAGGCCAAACATGCCCATTTATTCATTTACTCCGTATTTGATGACCGCGAGGAAGATGAAGCTGTATTGGGGAGTTGAGCCTTATGTAATGCCACTCATGGACAAATTCCCAGACATGATCGCTTTTATGAGCCGTACTCTAAAGAAAGAAGGGAAGCTTCAACAAAACGATAAGGTAGTTATCTTATCAGGAGCACCTGGATCCGTTGCTCAAACCGTGGATTTTATCCAAATCCATAAGGTTAAGTAAATTCTAGAGAGTTTCGTCCCACTTTTCAAGCGATTGGGAAATGGACAATGCCGAATCAATTTTTTTCAAAATAGCGGCATTAGAAAGTTCTACAAATCGCTCGGTGACTTTGTCGTCTGGAATTGCCTTGGAAATGATTGAGAATCGCGCTTCAGCTTCTTCAAATTCTCCACGACGATAAGCGTCCAAGGCAAGTATGTATTCTTCTTTAAACTTTAACAATTCTTCTTTTCTTTCAGGTGGATAACCATCTAACACCTCTACAATAAAGACATTTTCGGCTTTTCCTTTTACGGGCATTCGATCTAACAAGCGATATTCAAATCCCAAATCATCGCTTGCTTCCATAAATGTATCTGCACTTAGAATGACTGGAGAGTTGAAGAATTTAGTCAGCCCTTCGATTCTGGAGGCTAGATTGACAGCATCTGAAATGACTGTGCCTTCCATTCGTTCATGCTCTCCAATAGTTCCAAGAATCAGAAATCCAGTATGGACCCCAATCCCTACTTGGATCTCTTGGTATCCCATTTTCTTGCGATGTTCATTGTAGTCTCGTATCACTTCTTGCATCTCTACAGAAGCTTTT
Organism: Leptospiraceae bacterium; assembly: GCA_027485405.1. GTDB lineage: Bacteria > Spirochaetota > Leptospiria > Leptospirales > Leptospiraceae > Leptospira_A. Next base: position 2,754 of record JAIXRB010000009.1, read on the forward strand.
ATCGCTTGATTTGATTCATTGGGGAAAAGAGCCATAATGGCATCACCGATAAATTTATCTATAAATCCACCATGTTTGCGGATGATGGGCCCTACTCGTTTTAAATACGAATTTAAAAAATCAAAATTTTCCTTGGGAGTTAGGCTTTCCGAAAGATCGGTAAAGGATCGAATATCAGCAAACAGGATTGCCATTTTTCTTTGCACTTGTTCACCAAGCTGGATATCTGTGATGTCTTTCTTTCCCAAAAATTTTAAAAATTCTTTGGGCACGAAACGAGAATACGAATCCCCCAAACGATTGTACTCTTCCCTTAATTTTTTTTCTTTGGAAAGGAGATCTTGAAACGATTTTGCGAAGGCAACAATCTGCAATAAAACAAAGAAGATAACAAGGGGTGGTGCCATATATCCAGTATGCAAAATGCTCATAGAATGCAGGGTATCGTTCACTGCTCCGATGAGGAGGAGGACGATTCCAAACAGGAGTGTTTCCGAATGATTTCTTTTTTTAAGAAAACTTTTGCCCAGGTAAACGGAAAGAAAGCAAGAATTCGCGAGAAAGATGAAAGGATAAAAAGAACTATTGTAAGTAAAGATATGGCTCGGCAGTAACAAACTGAGGCTTAGAAGAGCAGAAAAACCATAGAAATAATAACCTATCTTCTTCGAAAAGTCGCGAGGAAAGATCCCCCAAAAATAGTAATACAAAGCGGGGACAGCCCAAAACCAAGAAATGTATTCCAATCGGAGCATAGCCCAATAGGGCAAAGGGAAAAAATCAGCGAGGATTCTTTCCCCAGTAGAAACTGTCCGAACAAGGACTGCCAAAGCAAAAAAGAAAATTCCCGCAACAGGGAAGTCAGATTTTTTTGAAATCAGAATGAAACCAAAAAATAAAGTGATGAATCCTAAAACGGAAGCGATCACAGTTTCTCGGAGTTTTCGCAATGTCCATTCAGCTTGGATTTTTTGAAACAACCCGATCCGAATTGAACTCCAAGCACCCCCTTTTCTGTGGCTATAGTTTGCCACAAACAAATCTAAAGTGACAGTTTGTTCTGCAAGGGCTGGCAGGATGACAACTGCCGTTCGAACTTCTGGGATTGTTGAGTTTTGATTGCTAGAAGGATTTCCAGAGCCACCCAGCTTCTTACCGTTTGCATAAACAGCAAAACTAGTGTCTTGCTCCAAAGCTTCGATTGCAAAAGGTTCTGAAGAAGCGGGAAGTCGCAACTTCAATCGATACGTTGCATAACCAAATCCTTCCCCTGTTAAACTATTCCAATGCGAGGGCATTTCGATGGTTTTTTTAGGAAGAACTTCCGAACTAATTTCTTCGGGAGTCTTCTTCCAATAGAAATCCCACTCTCCATCTAACTGAAAGACTTTTTTTAAATCTGCTTCCCGTAAATCTAGATAGGCTTGCTTTGCCTGCAAAGTTTGAGTTTTAGTTCGATCTCCCAACTCATTTGCCAGTAATAAAAAGGCAATGAAGGCAAAACCCAAAAGAATGACTTTGATACCACTAGACAATGGTCAAACCTCTTCCAACCTATTTAAGAGAACCTGAGCACGATCGAAAAGTAGTTTCTTTTCGTCTTTATTCATTTTATTCAATTGAGGATACACCATACCGATTCTCGGATTTTTCGAAAGAAACTTTTCGTGGTTTGAAAAAAAGTTCCAGTACAGGGGATTAAATGGACAAGAATTTGCTTCTGTTTTGGTTTTTGGGTTGTATGAACAGTTTTTGCAATAATTGGACATTTTACCTATGTAGTTTGATGTGGAGACATAAGGTTTTGTGGCAACTAGACCGCCATCGGCAAACTGGCTCATCCCCCGGGTATTGGTGATCTGAACCCATTCGATGGCATCCATATACACTCCCAAATACCAGCCATCCACCTGAGAAGGATCTAAACCTGCCAAAAGAGAAAAATTGCCGATGACCATTAGTCTTTGGATATGGTGAGCATACGCATGATCCAAAGAGTTGGAAATGGATCTTTCCATGCAACGCATCTTAGTTTTCCCTGTCCAAAACCAACTGGGCAAAGGCCGAGAATGCGAGAAAAAGTTTTTCTTAGAATACTCGGGCATCTCAGCCCAGTAAACTCCTCTCATAAACTCTCTCCAACCTAGGATTTGCCTGATAAAGCCCTCCGCATTAGAAAGAGAGATTTCCTTGGGATTGTCCTGATAGGCAAGAACCGTTGCATCGACAACTTCTTTTGGAGAAAGGAGTTTTGTGTTCAATGAAAAGGAAAGCAAGGAATGAAAAAGAAAAGGCTCTTCATCTAACATAGCATCTTGGTAATCTCCAAATGCAGGAAGAAGAAATTCTAAAAAATAGTTTAGAAGAGCAAGCGACTCTTTCCTGGAAACTGGCCAAGGAAAGTTTTTTGGATTGATATTCCCAAACGTTGGAATCGAATTCACTCTTTGTAAAATCTTAGAAACATCGTTTCCAAAATCAGGGCGGGCTCCCCATTGTTTTTTCCCATTGTATTTTTTTCGGTTGCTTGAGTCAAAGTTCCATTTCCCGCCAACCGGACTTCCGTCCTTCTCAATCAGAACATTGTGTTTCTTTCTCAACTGACGGTAGAAAGTCTCCATCAAATAGTTTCTCTTCGGAAACATATTTTGAATCTCATTCTTTTCTGTATAAAAATGGAAGCTAGGGCATTCCTTGGTTTCTATTCCCTTCTCTTTTTCCAGACGGAGTTTTAGATTTCTCAGAGATTCTTGCAATCTCCATTCATCAGGTTCTTGGTATTCAAAGCTTTGGTAAGAACCGATTTGAATCAAATGCACGACAGTTTCTGAAATATAACCTCTGTTATTGGCATCTGCATATTCGATGTATAAAAAATGATGACCTTTCTTTTCCATCTCGGTCGCAAATTGCTTCATTGCGAGAAGAAAACCAACTAACTTTTGAATGTGATGCTTAGTGTAGGAAGCCTCTTCTAGTGACTCGATGATTACATACTGTATTTGAGGATCTTTTTTTGAAAACCAAGGATGGAAATGATTCAGTTGATCACCTAAGACCAATCTGAGTTTCTTAAAATCTTTGGTCACTGACTGACTTTGTCTTTCCAATCCGAAGAAATCTCGGCCAAAATTTCAGAAAATCCTAGGTTCCAGCCTTGAGCCAAAGCCTCCGGGTCTGTCTTTGAAATCAGAATCTCGCGACTATAGACTTTCTTTGAGAGAATCTGTGTTCCCCCGTTTTTCTCAGTATAGAGTAGAATCTCTAGCCTAAGTACAGCTTTGGGTTCCCGTCCCCTAAAGTCTCCATACAATTCATGGACATTTGCCTCCAGAAAATGAGTCGGCTCCACCTTACTTTGGCTACTTGCGTCCCATTCAAAAACCTGTTTTTGGATTAAGTAAGAAACCATTTCTTCTTTTAGATTTGTGGCAGGAGAAATAAAGAAGAGATTGTAAAAGTCGGATTCATAGACAACATCTGACTTTCGATATACGAATTCTTTTGAATCAAACCGAGGTGAGATGGAAAATCTTCTAACTTTGAGCGAACTACCCCTAGATAGACCTCTGTTTGTGTTTTCTTCTTTTTTTACTTCAAAGAGAAAGAACTTTTTCTCTGGGTATTGTCTAGAGATCGAACCACAGCTCAAAGAAAGTGTAAAAACTAGAAAAAGGAAAAAGAGCCTTTGCTGGAAAATTGTTATCTGTTTCATTTGCACTATTTCCAAATCTTAGATTGATTTGGTGGTTCTCCGATGATAAAAAGGGATGGGTATTTTTTAGCATTTGCAGTGACTTCTTTTAAATCTTCCGATGCCTTTCTCAGATTCTCAACAGTCATGTTCCAGTCACCTTGGTTGGAAGAAACAACAGTATCTAGCCTTTTGATTGTCGTTTGCAACTGACCAATGGTTTGGTCTAATTTCTTAGGAGTGTTTTGGAACTCGTTTTGTGAAACAAAACTTCTAATCTCATTGTTCGTCTTCCTGAGTTCAGAAATCAAAGCCACAGCCTCTTTAGAAAGCTCTGCCACTCTGACTTCCTCTACCTTTCCATTTAAGTTTGTTATCAATAGGTCTATGCTAGCAAGAATGTGACTAACATCTGCTTTGTCAAGTTTGTCAAAAAATCGATCCACAGAAGCTGTAAATCTGGATATGGTACTAGGCGCTGATGGAATGTAGATCGTCTGTGGCTCCCATTGGATGTCTAACGGGGGATTTTTACTTGGATCCAAATAATCTACTTCTAAATAGGCAGTTCCCGTCAAGCCTTGGGATGCAAGTCTTACCCTGAGCCCATTTCCAATCATTCGTTGGATTCCTTTCTTTAAATCGTTTCCACTAACACCTTTTACAAAGTCTGGCACACTCATTCGAATGACCACAAGTCTTCCGTATCGATCTACTTGGTCGTCTCTAAGTTTGTTTCCGTATTCGTTTTGAACAAAAGTTATGGATTCCACACTCCCGACTTTGACCCCTCTGTGCTTCACGGCAGAACCAATGTCTAAACCTTGGACCGATTCATCAAAGTAGGTTTCCAGTTTAATAGATTTTTGAAACAGAACCCCAGTCGTAAAAACAACTAAGAAAAGCAGGAGCAAAAAGAAAGAGACCAAAACAAAGATTCCCACTTTGAAATAGGTGGAGTTGACTGAATTCATGCGCTTATTCCCTCTGGGATTCGATTGAAGAATCTCCGAACAAAGTCGTTTTTAGTTTTCAATTTCAATTCTTGGGGTGTCCCTTCTGCTAAAATTCCTTTAGACGCCTTGTCCAGAACTATGACTCGACTAGCCACTGTAAATACAGAGGGAAGCTCATGGGTGACGATCACAAAGGTGACTCCCAGATTTCTAGAGAGCTTTAAGATTAGGTGGTCAAGCTCTACACTAGTGATTGGGTCTAAACCCGCGGATGGTTCATCTAGAAACAAAATTTGAGGGTCCATTGCCATTGCTCTTGCTATAGCGGCTCTTTTTTTCATTCCACCAGACAATTCACTAGGCATAAGGTCACCAAATGATTCGAGTCCCACCATTTTTAGTTTCATTCTGGCAATTGTATTCATTGCTTCTAGAGGTAGATCCGTGAATTCTTCCAACGGAAGTCTAACGTTTTCGATCAAAGTCATGGAGCCAAACAAGGCACTTTGCTGATACATAACTCCAATTTTGTTCCAAATCAAAATCTTTTCCTTTCCAGTAGCAGAAACAATGTCTTCACCTTCGATTAGAATTTGACCCTCAAAAGGAGAAGTGAGACCTATCATATTTTTTAAAACTGTTGATTTCCCGCATCCAGATCCACCTAAGATTCCAAAGATTTCCCCTTTTTTTACATGAAAGCTTATGTTTTCCATGATCACAGTGGATCCGTATCCGGTTGTAAGGTTTTTAACTTCAATGAGCTCTTGCATTGTTTCCGTTTTTTCAGATCCCTAAATAGTAAAAAGTCACAGAAAATATCCCATCCACGATAGAAACAAGAATGATAGAACCCACAACTGCCGCCGTCGTAGACTCACCAACGGCTCCCGCTCCAATCGAAGTGCGGAGTCCTTCATAACAACCTATGCTTGCAATGATTTGCCCAAAGAAAAGACTTTTGACCATACCACCCATGATATCTGAAAATCCGACGGCGATGTTTACCTGATTGATAAAGGTAATGTAGGGGAAACCAAAGGAATGCAGTACGACTGCCCCTCCCATCAACCCAAAGAAATTAAATATAACAGTGAGTAAAGGGGTCATGATCATAGCCGCAATCAGTCTAGGGATAATGAGAAACTGAACAGGAGGTAGCCCCAATGTGGTCAAAGCATCGATTTCCTCTGAAACCTTCATAGTACCAATTTCAGCGGCAAAAGAGGAGCCCGATCTTCCCGATAGAATAAAGGCTGTCATCAGAGGGCCTAGCTCCCGAAATAGGGATAGTCCCACCAGGTTTGCAACAAAAATCTCAGCACCAAACCGGCGCATAGGGATGGTTGACTGGAAAGACATGATTAGCCCGAGCAAGAATCCTATCATTGCAATGATGGGGAAGGCATTGACACCCATGGCTTCTCCCACGCGGAACGCATCTTTCCAACGAACAAGGCCAGGGTGACGCATCGACAGTAAAAAAGAAAGTGACAACTCTCCCGTAAAGGTGATTAGGTTCACTAAGCCTTTTAGGCGTTCTACTGTGTATTTTCCAATTTTTTCGCCTCTGCGCAAAACTTCTTTATCAGAAACTTTGGAAGTTAAAGGCTCCGTCGCCACTTGGTAGAGAAAATGGAAATGGTCAGGCAAACCAAAAAGCTCCATCTTTGATCCCTTTTCCTCTTGGTATGTTTTCAAAAATAGAAGGTAAGACATGCCGCTTGAGTCCGTTTTTTCCAAGTCTTTGGCAAAAACCCGGATTTGAATAGGAGATTGAGCCTTTAGCTCATGGACTGTTTCTTTCCAAAGAGCCGTGACTTCTTTCGCTAAAAAGATAGAAGGTAGGTAGATTTCCCAATTGCTTCCTTCTTTTAAAATCCTAGCTTTTAAAGAACTCACTTTCTTGGATTTAGTTGGGAAAATCCTAGATTGGCAAGTGATTTTAATAAAACGAATTCGATCCAATCAAAATCCCTGCATTTTTTAGTTCCCTTTATCAAAGAAGGAAACCAAGCTTTTCTAATATGGAGCTCCCTTTTGGTTCTTTCGATGGAATTCTTTTTGCTATCTCTGGTTTATTGGCTTTTCAGTTCTCACTGGGAGGGCTTGTCTCTCATTCTTCAAAAAAATCAATTCTACCGATTGTGCTTTTTGCTGATTTATCTTGGTTTCAGTTCCATTCGCTAGGAGTCATTTCGGGAGCGATGATTCATTTCCCTCATTTTTATCTAACTAACCTTCCTTTAGCTTCTCTCTTTGGTCCTGTGCTTTTCCATTTAGTTTCCCAGTTTTGGATCGAAAAGCAAACAAAAATTAGATATTTTGAATTTATCCCATTTTTGATGATAGTCATTCTTTTAACCCCATTGTACTTATTAAATGGGGAAGAGAAAATAACTTTTATAAAGAATTCCACTCTCATGGAGATTTCTTGGAATATAAAGATTGCAATTATTCTGATTAATTCTTGGACAATCTTTTATTTGTTAAAAACACTGAAAGCATTGAGCTCCCTTTTGACCTTTGAGCTATTAAAACAGGACTTCAAACTACAAATACTTGCTATCCTTTTGTTGCTGACTTCGGTAGCAACTTTTTCGGGTTTTACAATTTTCTTTCTAAGCCCGAAAGGTACGATTACTATCCTTGCTCGAATTCTTACTCTTATCATTTTTTTACTTTTCGTCCTAAGAGAAAAGTATCCTTTCTTCTTTCACCAAGTTCAGGTCATCCTTTTAACTGAACGTAAAAAAAAGAATTCCCAGTTAACGAACATAAACTTAAGCGATCTAGAAAAAAAAGTCAATGCTTCCTTTTCTGAAGAAAAGCTCTATAGAATGGAAGATTTCAGTTTGACTTTTTGGGCAACGCACCTTGGAATTTCTCAGCACCAACTTTCAGAATTTTTGAATTCGCATTTAAAGAAAAGTTTCTTTCAGCTAACGAACCAGGCTAGAATCAATGAAGCCAAGGATTTGATTGTAAAAGAGCCCAAAAAATCCATTTTAAACATAGCCTTTGAAGTGGGATTTCCTTCAAAATCTACATTTTACGATGCCTTTCGAAGGGAAATGGGAATGACTCCCCAAGATTTTAGAAAAAAATCAAAAAAGAATCCAGATGGATAGTTCTGGACACTTTTTTTTGTCCAGATCGGACGATTCGGACGACAGTTTCAGTTTTTTGGCCCATAATGTTGTTAGAATTGAGAAGTAAGTCTCGGGGGTTTTTTAATGGGTCCAGTGCAATGTGAATTAGTTTGGGACTGCGTGGTCAAAGTCGGAAGCATGCAGGGCTTTTTGAATTTTGTTCGTTACTATCCGATCGCTGGTTTATTTTTTTTATTTTTCTACGTTTGGAAAAAAGGGGTATTCGAGAAATTTCGAATCCAAAAAAGCTATCCTGGTTCAGACCGCATTTGGCAAGAGTTTCGCCAATCCGCCGTTACTCTGGTTGTCTTCACTATGATTGCTACGACAAATATCACGATGGCAAAGCTCAAATGGATTCCAAACAAAGTTTATTTTGGAGAAGTCAGCGGACTGACCGCTTGGCTTTATGTGGCTTTTAGTTTTATCCTCATTTCACTTTGGCATGAAACTTGGTTTTATTGGATGCATAGGTTTGCTCATTTGAAACCGGTTTACAAATGGGTGCACCAAGAGCACCACCAATCTGTGAATCCGACCCCCCTTGCCGCCTATCGGTTTCAGGCGACGGAGGCATTTTTAGAGGGGATTTACCTGGTGTTCTTTATCATGGTCGTTCCTGTCCATTTCTATCTGGTTATTTTTCATACTTTCTTTGCGATGATTATGAACATCTATTTCCATTCAGGCTATGAGCTCTACCCCAAAGGATTCGCTAGCCATCCCATTTTCAAATGGTTCAACACATCCACCCACCACAACCTGCACCACCAGAGATTTTTAGGGAACTATGGGCTCTATATGAATATCTGGGATCGCTGGATGGGGACAAATTTCCCTAATTATGAAGAATCTTACGAAAAAGTGGTCGAGAAACGACATAATTCGCTAACGAAGGAAGGAATACCTGCCGAAGCCTAAAGCAGAGGTTTAGGCATGTTCACGGAAACACATTTAATGAAAACGCAGGACCTTCTGGAAAGGGGCCTGAACAATGCAATGGTCAGAAGAAAAGCGATTTCTGACAATATTGCCAATGCCGATGTTCCCAACTTCAAACGAACTGAAGTTGTCTTTGAGTCGATGATCAAACGAGCATTAGAGTCAGAAAAGATTGAAAAAGAAAAAGAAGTTCCCACGCGAATCTCTGACTCAAGACATATCGAATTTTTTAAACCTTTGGACTACAGAGAAGTAAAGCCCAAAACCAATGTCGACTTTCTTTCCACCATGCGACCCGACGGAAACAATGTAGATATTGAAAAAGAAGTCGTGGACTCTAACCAGAACCAGATGACTTACAATCTAATGGTCGAAAGACTCAATCAAAACAACCGCCTTCTCAACATCGTCTTGAGAATGCCATAGGAGATTAAATCATGGGTATGTTTAGTTCAATCAATGTTTCGGCAACTGGTCTTTCTGCTCAAAGGCTTCGAATGGATGTTATTTCAAATAACATCGCGAACTCCACAACGACACGAAATACCAATGGTGACGGTCCCTTCCGAAGAGATCGAGTCATACTAACTCCCATTAATCTTAGAACCCAATGGAAAAGTCCACTCTACCCGCACGGAATCGAACCAGGAGACGGCAAAGGAGTCAAAGTGATGAAAATCGAAAAAGATATGAGTCCTTTGCGCTTGGTCTATGACCCCACCCACCCCGATGCAATCCAAATCGGGCCAAAGCTTGGTTACGTAGAAATGCCAAATATCAATATTGTCACAGAAATGACAGATATGATTTCAGCATCCAGATCTTATGAAGCAAATGTTCAGATGATCAATGGAACGAAAACAATGTACAACAAGGCACTGGAAATCGGAAGAGCTTAATTTTCTCCACTTGCCTGCAAAAAAGGTTTGGATCATCTGTTGAAATGAATGATGGTTCGAACCTTTCAGTCCTATTTTTCCATTTGCCTACTTTTCTGTCTTCTCGGCTTTCCTAACTGTAAAATCGCTGATTTGAACAATGCGGCAGATCCCTTCACCGCAAGCTTTAGTCTTTCTAGATGGATCAATGATGCTCTCAAGCCCCCTTCAACGACTCCAGTCGCTGAAACAGCTCAATCCAGCCCGACCACTGAACCAGTTACAGCGACATCTACCACGACATCTACGACAGCGGCTTTTGTTCCAAAAGTGCTTTGCGAAGATAGAGGGTCTTGGCTATTTTCCTACCCACCTAGCGGTAGAGTAGGGTTCATTTCCATCCCTCGAATGGTTGAAGACCGAAATGGAAACACATACCTCCTAACAATGGGTAACCAAAATCCTGGAAATGCGACTAACTTTTCCACCGGTGTAAACCAACCCGTTCTTATTAAACTAAACTCTAAAGGGATTGTAGAATGGAGTTATTTTTTAGGTGAAACTTCTACTAGTGAAAACTCGATTGGAAATTTGATATTAACTGATAATGGTGTTTTAGTTGTAGCTACCGTTACTAATTCTATAATAGAAGCAAATTCAACTTCAACATTTTCAGGAACTACCGGGACTAGAAATGTAGGAGTCTTTGAGATTTCCTCTTCTGGATCTTTTTTAAGAGGAAGATATGTAGGAAATGCAAATGCTGACTTTAGGGCAGTTGACTTATTAAAGAACGGTTCTAAAGAGTATTTGATCTTAGCGAGAAACGGGGATACCTCTTTTCCTCCCACTAATGCAGGAACAGTAAAATCAGCGCCTGCCGTGAATTCCGCACAAGTAGCTTCTTATATAATTTCATTGACTCCTACGCTTACAGCGAATTGGTACACAGTTTTCTCAGGAAATGAAAGTCAAACTCCATATATACTTTTGCAGTCTCCCATTAACGAGAACATTTGGATTTTTGGAATTGGACGCGGAGATCCAGACACTAATTATAATAATGCGGATTCAGCCCATCCTGGAGTAGCAGGAGACCGTCATATATTCTTAGCCGGATTTAGCTCCTCAGGCACTTATACCAGACACAGATATTTGGGTCAGAATGGAGTGAACATCAACGATAGTAACCCCGTTTATAGAGCCAGTCGCATTGGTGATACGGCAATTGTGGGAGCAATGCACACGGGCACCTATGTCACTTCCCCCGCTTCTGTCCGAGCCTATGTAGGAGCAGGAAGAGAACATACAAGCTTCGCCTTTTCTTTGACAAATGGGTCGGTTTCATTTAACACTTTTCATGGAAGAGAGCAAAACGGCTATTTAGCTGGTATGGTTTCTTCGGGACTAGCCCGGTCTATTGTGAGTATGACAAAGGAAATAGACCCAAGCGTAGGAGTCACGTACCCAGGAGGACGAGTTGAATATGTTACACAAATAGATCTTTCAGGATCTGTTTCGAAACACTCTTTCCTTTCTATCGGAAGCACCAGTTACAATTTTTCGATGGTTGCCGCTTGTGATGGATCATTAACGTACGGCGAAGTGGACTACGATAACTTAACAAGCCCTACAGCATTCCAAACAAAAATTCAGAAATTATCTAGAGCCGCCTATCCTATCCCCAGAGCCTATGTTTTAGAGAATGGAAGCTTAGAATACCGAGAGGACTAATCTCGCACGCAATCTACAAAATAGAACACTTCGCCTTTCGGAGTTTTCTCTTCCACTAATCCGTGAATGTCGGTTTCAAAGCCTGGAAAACTGGCATTGAAATCCCGAGCAAACTTTAGATAGTCAATAATGGTCGCATTGAACCTTTCCCCTGGAATCAAAAGTGGAATACCAGGAGGATACGGGGTCAAAAGCACCGAAGTGATTCGACCCTCCAACTCATCAATGGGAACCCGATCAATCTCACGATGTGCCATTTTTGCAAAGGCATCCCCCGGGCGCATTGCCGGTTCCATGTTGCTCAAATACATTTTTGTGGTTAAATGAGCAATGTTCTTTGCTCGATACGCACCATGCATTGCTTGACAGAGTTCACGCAGTCCAATTCTTTCGTATTGCACGTGAGAAGCGGCAAGTTTCGGCATCACTTTCCAAATGGGTTGGTTTGAATCAAAGTCATCTTTAAACTGCTGAAGTTCAGTGACCAAAGTATTCCAACGGCCTTTGGTGATACCAATGGTAAACATGATAAAAAAGCTATACAAACCCGTCTTTTCTACAATGATTCCGTGTTCGGCGAGATACTTTGTCACGATCAGAGCTGGAATTCCCCATTCAGCAAACTCTCCCTTAAGATTCAAACCAGGAGTGATCACTGTAGACTTGATTGGGTCTAGCATATTAAATCCAGGAGCTAGCTCAGAGAATCCATGCCATTTATCCGACTCTTTTAGGATCCAATCTTCACGTTCGCCAGCACCTTCTGCCGCAAGTTTCTTTGGTCCCCAAACCTGGAACCACCAATCAGCCTTCAGCTCTGCATCCACCTTACGCATCGCTCGACGAAAGTCCAGAGCTTCGATGATGGATTCTTCTACCAGAGCAGGGCCACCAGGGGATTCCATCATAGCCGCGGCAACATCGCAAGATGCGATGATGGCATATTGCGGAGAAGTGGAAGTATGCATCAAATAGGACTCGTTGAAGATGTCTCTATCTAAAATATGATTCTCACTGTTTTGAACCAGAATTTGACTTGCCTGAGATAAGCCAGCTAACAATTTATGAGTGGACTGAGTCGAAAATATCATACTTTCTTTGGCTCGAGGTCGATCAGAGCCAATGGCATGCATGTTTCGATAGAATTTATGGAAACATGCATGAGGAAGCCAAGCTTCGTCAAAATGGAGAGAAGCAATCTTCCCATCTAACTCTTCTTTGATATGCTCAACATTGTAAAGAATTCCGTCATATGTGCTTTGCGTGATGGTTAAAATTCGAGGTTTTCCTTTGGCGTGCTTGGCAAAGGGGTGGTTTGCAATTTTCTTTTGGATATTTTCCCATTTGAATTCACTTCGAGGGATGGGTCCAATGATTCCAAAATGGTTTCGCGTGGGCATCAAGAAAACAGGTATGGCACCCGTCATAGTAATCGCATGCAGAACACTCTTGTGGCAGTTGCGGTCAACTATCACTACGTCTCCAGGCGCAACAGTACTGTTCCAAACAATTTTATTGGAAGTAGAAGTACCATTGGTAACAAAGAACACATTGTCACACTGGAAAATTCTTGCCGCATTTCGCTCGCTAGCCGCAATAGGTCCAGTATGGTCTAAAAGTTGACCCAGTTCATCGACGGCATTGCAAACATCCGCGCGAAGCATGTTTTCTCCGAAGAACTGATGGAACATTTGCCCGACTGGGCTTTTCAAAAAAGCAACCCCGCCGGAGTGGCCTGGACAGTGCCAGCTATAACTTCCATCATGCGCATAGTTTGTTAATGCGCGAAAAAATGGGGGCGGGAGTCGATCCAAATAAGTTCTTGTTTCACGGAGAATTGTACGAGCCACAAATTCGGGTGTATCCTCGTACATATGGATGAATCCATGGAGCTCTTTTAAAATGCTATTTGGAATATGGCGGCTCGTGCGAGTTTCGCCGTACAAAAAGACTGGGATGTCTGCATTCCTGAGCCTGACCTGGGTCACAAAAGCTTCCAGTTGCTTTAAGGCATCAGGTACCCCATTTTCTTCCTCGGCGGTGAATTCTTCGTCATCTATGGATAGAATGAAACCACATGCCCTGCTCTGTTGCTGGACAAAGCTGGTTAAATCCCCGTAATTCGTTACACCCAGGACTTCGATACCTTCTGCCTCCAAGGACTTAGCTAAGGCTCGTATGCCAGAACCACTGGCGTTTTCCGATCGAAAGTCTTCGTCGATGATGATGATTGGGAATTGGATTAGGCCGTTTAAAAATCGGTTCATTGTAGCTCTAGGATAGTTATCGGCGCTGTGAGGGAAAGAAATAATTGAGACATAATTTTGCTAAAGGTTTAGTAGAAAGCTCCGATCTTATTAAGGAGGAAATTCTATGAATTCTATTTCTAGTGTAATGACAAACTATACGAGCCCGTTTCAACTGGGAAATGCGAACGTCAGCTCATCCCAAACCTCGAAATCTTCTTCTAAAGATGTTTTTTCCTTACTACCCGAAGGCGATCGAGTGGCAGTCAATCGCACAAACGATCGTCACTACGGTAAAAC
>JAIXRB010000131.1 GCA_027485405.1 Leptospiraceae bacterium
CCCATTGTACGATGCGCCCATATTGAAGCTTTAAAGAAGTATCTAGTTTTTTTTTTTTTTTTTCATCTCGAACTAATTGGTTGCAAATGTTCTCAACAAAAATAGCACCTAAAATAGTATTTAGGATAGCGCTAAAAATAAAAATATTTGTTATGTAAAATTCTTGAGATCTAGTGGTACTCTCCAATTGAGCAAAGGGAAGAATAACAATTAAAGCACCTAGCAGCCATTGGCCAAGTCCTAATATAGAAAAGAATCGCGGAAAACCAGCAATTAAATTCCAAAAAGTTTCTTGGTCCAGATTGGTTGTGTTATTACTGGAGTGATCTAAACGAGTGAAGAATTCTTTTAAGGTTTTGAATTTTTTAGGAACAAAAAGAGCGGGGATTATATTCGTAACTACGGATGCTATGAGAGATGCTATGATAAACACATCGAACTGATCATCTCCAAGCTTTAGAAAGTAAATGATGCTAACTACCGTTATGGGAACAACTATCAGAAGACTAAAGCCCTGAGAGGCAAGCATGTACCTCCGAAGAAAAGAATTATAATGATTCATGCGAAATTACCTTCCCCATAGTCATTGTCCAGATAGGATAAAGATGGGGAAATCTTTTCAGCTAAAAGGAAACTTTGACCCCTAAATTCGCTGAATAGAGATCCTTGCCTCCATACAAGCCTTCCAACACTACCTTTACTAAATATATATCGAGTTCTAGACCTATGATTCCGTAGCCAATTCTTCTGCGAACTGCAGATTCTCCGCGAGCATTGAGCCCCAAGGTCCCTCCCTCAGTGATCCCTTTTAAGTTGGGGTCCAATGTGGAAGCAAAATTGGCTGGAAGAGCGGCTAAAGGCGAACCTGAAGTTTGGATTGTGAATGGCCCAGTTCTGCCAAAGCTTATGTCACTATCCCCAGAATTCCATGAATACCCACCACCGACGATGAGTTCTAGCATGTAAAAAAAACCGAATCCCGTTCGTAAGTCGACATGAGTAGTCTTTGCCTTTGTGTTGAAATCAAAATTGGTAGATCCACCCCATTGTCCTTTCAATCCTCGGCTTTCGATGCTTGTCGCTCGGTCTTCACTGTATTTTAAATTAAAATCAGTTTCTGAAAAATGGTGGCCTAGCCCCACATTCAAACCATTCCAGGTGATTAGATTTGCCAGGAATCCTTCTTTTTCCACCAATTGATAGCGAATCATTCCTCCGTAGTTCTTGATCGCGATCCTGGCATCAATATTGTCGTTTGAGTTGAATCTCTGGAGAGCATCAGAGCCCATTCCAAATCGCATTCCGTGCAAAAAAATTCCAAATCGTCTGGACCAATGCCGGTCGTTGTATCCTAGAAGCCAGCCAGGGTTTAGATCCACAGTAATGGCTGGAACGAGGTTCGCGCCAACATTTGGCAAAGCAGGGATACGGAAGGTATCGCTCTGGATCGTAATATCACTTTTTTGGTAGGCCGCTGCTGAAAGAGAAGTTCCCACTTGGATTCTTCGAACCACGCCGGTACCCATATTGTTCGCTCCCAAATTAGCTAAAAAAGCGGCTTCCGTATTGGTTTTCATAACTTCATTCAGATATTGGGTTTGGATCTGAGCAAAAGTAGAATTCAAAGGACTGGTAAAATCCGAAGGGAGGAGTCGGCAAACAGTGCCCGTGCAAGTGAACTGAGCTTCGACTGATCGGACGGGCAAAAAGAATGCAAAGGCCAAGACAAAGGCGATAGATAAGGACTGTTTCATAGATTTCTGATCGGAATTTTTCCGTTCCCCTTCTTTCTTAATAACAATTGAGTCCAATTTATTTTCATTTCCGAGATTGGCTGATCCAAAAAACTCCGGAAAGCACAAAAAAAGTACCTACCAATTGAAGCCAAGTGATAGGCTCATCCAAAAAAACATACGCAAGAAGCAAAGTAGAAATAGGCCCAATCGAGGCTACAATGGATGCAGTTTTGGACCCCACTCGTTTGATTCCTTCGGATACAAAGACAGCAGGGATGACCGTATGCAGGGTTCCTAAGAGGAAGGCTAGCCCATAAAAGCCTTTGGATTGCGAGAGTTCTTTATAATCGCCAGTGACTGCAAACTGAACAAAAACAATGATAGAGGAGATAATCAAAGCCCATGAAGTGAACCTCATCGCCCCTAGTTTGGGAATCAAATGCCCAGAACCAACTAGATAGAACGCATAGGACAAAGCAGAAAGGAAAACAAAAAAGGCGCCAAGGGTTATGTCTCCCGCGGATCCTCCCAATCGCAAGTCGCTACCATACGAAATCCCTACTCCTAAATAGGTCAAAAATAGGGAAATGACCTCTCTTTTTTCCATGCTTTTGCCTAAAAAGAAGAAAGACAAAAGCACGACTAGAGTCGGGTAGAGAAACAGAATGATTCTCTCCAAACCAGCTGTAATGTATTTCAAGCCTAAAAAGTCAAAGTAACTCGCGGCATAGTATCCAAGCACCCCCATCGAGACAACCTGCCAGATCTCTTTTTTGGAGAGATCTGCTTTCCCAAGCTTTTTCTCCTCCCAGAAAGCAATCCCAAGGAGAAAGGGAAACGCCACGATCATTCGAAAAAACAGGGAAGTGATCGCAGAGATGGAATAGAGATAGGTCAGTTTGACCACAACGGCTTTTGCCGAAAAAAGAACAGCTCCCGTTAGAATGAAGAAAATCCCTAAATTCAAAGAGTTTTTACGAGGGAATTCCGAAAGAAATAGGGAATGAAAGTTTGGATTTTTTTATTCAGCATGCTTGCAGGGGTTGTAGGCATTGTACCCAAAGAGGAAACCAAGCCTTTGCTTCGGGTTTTACCCGCCTATCGCGCGGAAGAGTGCCAAGCTTGGGCAATCCGCCCTTTTACCTGTTTGCGGTGTTTGGAAAAAGGAATGCGCTATGCTCAAATGATCCGCTGGGACGAAGAACGCCCTCTCCGTGTGCATGGTTGCTTTAGTGAAGAAGGGGGCTTCGTGCCAGAGGGTCAGAATTGATTTATTTCTTAACGCAACCCATCATTCCAGCTAAGCCTGGAGAGTTCTTAAGGCAGGTTGGGTCAAATTTACCTTCCATGCACTTCTCTACGAGGTTTTGCTTTTGCTGTTGAAAACCAGCGATGAGTGGGACAGCTTGTGGATTGCTTTTTGCCTCTTCTTCAATGGCAGCAAAGGTAAAAGTCAATGCACTTTCGCATTCCTCTTGGGTGTAAACCTTGGACTTGCACTGAGCAAAAAAAAGTAAGCCGAACGCCATCAATGAGAGAAGGATTTTATTCATGAAGAACTCCGTGTTTTTCCAATTTCTTCGTAAGATTTCTTTGCGTCTAGGATTTGAAAAGAAAAAAACAATCCATCACATTGCCTTGGGGACAGAATCCGTCTTGGAAATGGCAAATTTTTATGCAAAAATACCTGGATTGCGCAAAGAGAAGGAGTTCCTTTACGAAGGCCAGGAAAGACTGCGTTCTGTCTGGATCCTGGCAGGTTCTACCCGAATCATGATCGAAGACGGTAAAAAGCAAGCCCCGCGAGCCTTAGTTTTCCCGCTGCAGAGAGGAAGCCATTGGAGAGAATTTTTGGAAACCCAGAGCATCTTAGATCGAACCCAGTTTACAATCTACTTTAAAGATACAGACGGAAATCGATTAGGAGTGTCGAATTACCCAGAGGCCTTTCCAGACTGGGGTAGAAACATTTAAAAAAATCCCCTCCGGCGACTGGCAATAGCCCCAAAAGTGACCAACTTTTAGAACCGGAGAAGACTGCGACTGGTCGGTATTGCAACTTGAGCACAGGCTTTTATTGCCCAGCCACCTCGCGGGTCAAAAATCTTTTGTTGTAACAACTACTATCCAAATGGACCACCTCCTTTGCTAACCTAAGCTAAGCAATAGACTGTTTCCCTGGACCAAGTCGTCAAGAAAACATTTGAAAAATAAAGGAAAGGGGAAACCTTGAAGGGATGGCTCCCCTACTCTTCCGTATCCGCATCGATTCCAAAGTTCGTCATTACTTTAAAGTAATTTGGGAAGTGACAACGGAAGAAACCAATTTTGAGTTCCTCCTCCCCGTTTGGACACCTGGTTCTTATTTGGTGAGAGATTTTTCAACCCACCTACATAAAATGTTAGCTTATGACTCCGAAGGCAATCCATTGTCTGTGGAATGGATTTCAACTAGCTCTTGGAAGATTGTAAATGCTCCAAAGCGGCTTACAATAGAGTATTTGGTCTATGCTTACGAAGATTTTTCAGTTAGAACCTGTTATTTGGATCATTCCTTTGCATTTATTAACTCCCCCGCTTTATTCTTGTATCCAAAGCAGGGACTCGATCGGGAAGTGAGTATCATTTTCGAAACAGAACAAGAGTATAGTTTTGTCTATTCGGCCTTACCCCGGTCTGAAAATAACTTGTTTCATTTTTTAGCGAGCGACTATGATACTTTGTTTGATAGTCCCTTTCATCTTTCTAATAAAACTTCAACAAGTTTCCAAACTAATGATTGCGTGCATGAGTTATTGATCGAAGGAGACGTCACTTCCGCGTTTGCTCTGCAGTTGACAGAAGATTTAAAACTAATCACAGCAAAACAACTGGAAAAAATGACATTTTTTCCAAATCCTTACTATCTGTTCGTCTTAAACCTTTCCCAAAGCGCATATGGAGGCTTAGAACACTCAGCTTCTAGCATCAACTACTTTGATCCAGAGCAAATCAGAAAAGAAGAAAACTATACTGGATTGTTAGAGCTTTTGTCTCATGAGTATTTTCACCTTTGGAATGTAAAACGAATAAGGCCGATTGCCCTTGGTCCTTTCGATTACCAAACACAAAACCTTACAAAAGAATTATGGGTTGCAGAAGGGATCACTAGCTTTTTAGACAGTTATTTTTTACTACTCGCAGGAGTTATCCCTAAATCAAACTACTTAGAAAGAATCAAAGAGGACATTCTGTTCTTAGAAGATAGCCCTGCGGATGAATGGATGAGTCTTGAAGAGTCTTCGTTTACTGCTTGGAACAAATTTTACAAAAAAAATGGAAATAGCCAAAACACAGGAGTTTCGTACTATACCAAAGGCTTTGGTATAGCCTTGGCTATGGACATTCGACTTAGAGAGCTGACAAACGGCGAAAAAAACATAATTCATCTTATGCGATCTTTATACTCTAAATTCTTTTTAAAAAAATCTAGAGGATTTACTAAGGAAGAGTTTTTCTTTGAAGTAAGCAGTCTCTGCGGTCAAGACCTGTACCTAGAGTTCAAACCATACTTAGAAAACAGAGTGAAAATTCCATTGACTGCTTACTTAGAGAAAATTGGTCTAGCCCTTTCTGATGGAATTCAAGCGACTGATTGGGGATTTTCCGTTAAAGAA
>JAIXRB010000115.1 GCA_027485405.1 Leptospiraceae bacterium
AAGAAAAAGCTCAGCTTGGAACTTCTCTGAAAACGGGTGATAACATCGTTACAGGAGACAACGGAAAAGTAGACATCCAATTCCCAGACGGGTCCAGTGTTCGAATCTCTCCTAAATCTCAAATTGATTTTTCAAAGCTTTCTCAAAACGGAAACGGATCCACAGACACGCAGATTGCTCTAGTCTCAGGAAAAGTCTTCGCCAAAGTCAACAAAGCACAAAAACAAGACAACTTTTCTGTCGTAACTCCAACCGCGATCGCGGGTGTGCGTGGAACATCCTTTATAGTTGAGTCTGGTGAAGGCAAAACAGGCGATAAAGTAAAAGTAGTCGATGGCTCTGTTGCGTTTTCACCTAGGGTTCCTGCTCTCGAAAATTTATCTGAAGATGAAATCAACAAAGATGAAGGCTTAAAAAGACTCCAAGCTTCTTTACATACGGTTGAAGTTGTCTTGGAAAAAAACCAAGAATCCAAACTTTCAGCAAAAGCCTCCGAGTTTTCTAAGATTGATTCAGTTCAAAACCTAGACTTAGAAAAAACTCTAAAAGCGATTGAGAAAGAAAAGCCAGTTGTTGAACCAGCTAAACTTACGAAGAAAGAAGAAGAAGAAATTAGAACCATTGTTACTGTAGACAAAGAAACAGCGGCGGCAATCTCTAAATTAGGTGAGTCAAACAATATCGATAAGCTAGACGACTTGAAAAAACAAGAAATCGAAAAACAAAGAACAGCTCTTGCCGAAGACATGAAAAAACGTCAAGAAGATGAGAAAAAGAAATTCGAAACAACTTTAGCTTCGCAACCAAAAGAATTCAAATCGAACAAAGATATCATCAACTATTATGAAAGAATCGAAAAGATCGAATTGACGGACGGTCGTGAGATCATTGGTGCAATCATCAAACAAGAGAACGGACAGTTGATCGTTCATACAGAAAACGGTGTTAAGAAAATAAATATGGAAGATGTCGAAGAAGTGATCTACGACATGCAAACCAAGAAGAAGTATTAATTAAGCAATCAACCTTTTCGCTTGAGTCCTCTGGTAATCATTCCAGAGGATGCGGATTGTATAAACCAGGGGACTCGCTTCGATCACAAGAAGGGTGTCCTCTTTTTTTAGAAGCAGGGTAGTTGGGCCAAACTGCTCAGAATTCCCCCATTCCACTTTGATTCCTGGAACCAAAGACAGGCTTTTTCCTATGAGTTGTTTTACTTCAAAATCACTCAGCTCGTCTTCGATCCCTCGCAGTTCATCCAAAAGGCTGAGATAAAACGTTTTTTCGATTTCTTTGCCCAAGGCTTGGAATTCTAGGTTCATACCCAGGGCGTCGGAGGAATTCGATAAATTCTGGATAAAAATCTCCCTAGCTGTTGAGCGCCTCGACAGAATCGATTTGTTCATCCGCATGATACGAGGATCGAACCAAAGGACCTGAGGAGACGTGTTTGAATCCGATTTTTACTGCAACGGTCTTCCAAAGCTGGAATTCTTCGGGAGTGACATACCTTTGCAAAGGATAATGAGAAGGGGTAGGTTGCAGGTATTGGCCTATCGTAAGCATGCGAACCCCAGAATGAAAAAGGTCTTTCAGGCATGCCTCAATGTGTTCGTCTTTTTCTCCTAATCCCAAAATGATTCCACTTTTTGTAACAAAGCCTTGTTCTGCGATATTCTTTAAAACAAAGAGGGATCGTTCGTAGTTTTTTTGAGGAGCTACATGGGAAAAGAGCTCTTTAACAGTCTCAATATTGTGATTGATGATGTTTGGCATAGATTCATACAAACAGTCTAGGCTGGTTTGCTTTGCCTTGAAGTCTGGAATCAAAACTTCGATCACACAATTGGGTCTCAGTTTTCTAATCTGACGCACAGTTTCAGCGAAGTGCCCAGCGCCTCCGTCCGCCAAATCATCTCTGTTCACTGCCGTTAGAACCACATGGTTCAGTTCTAACTCCAGAACAGAATTTGCTACTCGCAAGGGTTCATCTGGATCGAGAGCTCCAGGCTTCCCAAACGCCACATCACAATAACCACACCTTCGTGTGCAAATGTCGCCCGAAAGCATATAAGTAGCCGTTTTTCGGCTCCAGCAATGGTTTAGGTTGGGGCAGGAGGCCGATTCGCAAACCGTGTTCAATCGCTTGCCTGCCACCTGGTTTCTCACAATTGCCACTGGGTCCGCTTCTTTTGGGAACGAAATTCTTACCTTCATCCATTCAGGTTTTGACGGAATGGAGGTTTGAGATTTCGTACGAGGCTTCTTTTTCAGTGGGTTCATGGAATGATTCTATTTTCTTTTCTAGTTCCACTTTGTAAAATGGAAAAACATGCGCATCAATCAGTTTCTAGCTCGTGCCGGTCTTGGATCCCGAAGAAAAGTGGAAGAAATCATTCTATCAGGACGAGTCAAATGCAATGGAAAAACAGTGACAGACCTTGGTCGCCAGATTGATCCAGCTGTTGACAAAGTTGAGTTTGAAGGCAAGGGGTTAAAATTAGGTGGAGAGGGTAGGCTTGTCGCCTTATTTAAGCCAGCTGGGTATTTGACATCTAAGGAAGACAAGCACCATGAAAAAACCATTTTTGATTTATTGCAAGGGGAAGCAAAAGACTTCAACTATGCAGGTAGGCTTGATCTAAGTTCCAGAGGCTTGTTGTTGCTTTCAGACGACGGAAACTTGATCCAGAAACTAACCCATCCTCGATACAAAATGGAAAAAGAGTATGAAGTCACCATTCAGAAAAGAACTCCTTGGAAAAGACTGACCGAAGAATTTCGGCTAGGAGTCCGAGAGGGTGGTGAGACCTTGCGAGTAAAAATGATTGAACCTATTTCGGTCGATGGAAAAGACTCAGAACTAGAAGAGGCGGATCGATTTCGGATCATTCTAGAAGAAGGAAAAAAAAGGCAGATTCGGAGAATGTTTCATTCAAAGAATTTGAGTGTAATCGATTTAATTCGAGTTCGAATTGGGAATTTGAAGCTTTCTGATTTAAAAATCAAGGAAGGCGAATTCACCTACTTGGATCCCGATTTAGTTTACTCTATGCGAAAACCAAAATCGGCAAAATGAAAACAAAACCTTTCTTAGTCTACCCCGTTTTTCTTTTGATCCTTGTTCTTGCTTTGGATAAAATTTTCTATCTACCAGTTTTCCAAAACAGTTTTCTCCAAACAGGCAATTCAACATTTTATTTTCACAGAAAGTTGCTCTTTGAAAAAATGGTAAGGGAATCCAAAGACTCACCAAAGTCATTGGTTCTGGTTTATGGCGATTCCAGATCCTATCCATATTCAGAAACAGGGCTACCTCCTTCGGCTCAAAGCAATTGGTCTCTGTTCAACTTTAGCACTCCGCAAGCAGTGCCCATGTATTCTTACCAACTTCTTCGTAAAACACTAAAAAGTGGAATCAAACCGACATTTGTTATACTGTCTTTAAGCCCCGAATCATTCCAAAGCTCCAAATCCTTTGTAAACAGCCCTTTTTTGCGATTTGGTGCTGAACCTGGATTTCAAGAAGAGATTTGGAATGATCTGAGCCTTAAGGAAAAATGGGAAGCAACCCTGGATCGAGTTTTTAGAATCCGGGCCCTTGAAGTGAATCTTAACTTATTTGTTCGTCGGACTCAAAGTAGAAAATGGAAAGAGTATTCTCCAAACTCCAATCCAGAGCTTTTGCTCTTAAACCAGACCAAGGGGGAATACTTAATGTATGCAACCCTAGGCAATCCCATAGAAAAACTAGAGAGAGACGCTACTAGAATCAAAGCAATCTATCTGCGGAATTTTGAACTAGGGCAAAACCAGTTTTTGTATGTGGAAAAGTTCTTAGAACTAGCCAAGGAAAACCAGGTTCCTGTGGTCGTCGTATATCCTAAGGTGTACGAAACATACAGAAAGAATTACGAAAATCTAAATTTAGAAGAAGTTTGGTGGTCAAAAATTCAGGAACTAGCAAATGAATCCGGTGCAAAGACCTTCCATGTGGAAAAAGAAAATGAATGCAATCTTTTCAACGATGCCTCGCACCAATCGGCTTTTTGCTTTCCCGAATTGATGCGAACCATTTGGTTTAAAATGGGCTGGGGCGAGATTTACAAAGGCTACGAACTGCCTAAGCTACCAAAGTAAAAACTCTAAACCTTTACCAGGTTAGTTTTTTAGCATCTTCGAGAAACTTAGCAAGACCACTGTCTGTCAATGGGTGCTTAAATAACATTTCTACAACGCTGTATGGCAAAGTGACGCAATCGGCACCGCGAAGGGCTACTTCTTTGAAGTGAATGGGGTGTCGAACGGAAGCGGCTAAAATCTGAGTATCATAGCCATAGTTGTCGTAGATCTCTCGAATCTCAGAGATCAGTTCCAATCCATCATAGCCCACATCGTCCAATCTCCCAATGAAAGGAGAGATAAAAGTGGCACCAGCTTTTGCGGCTAAAAGAGCTTGGTTTGCAGTAAAGCAAAGTGTAACGTTTGTCTGAATGTCTCTTTTTGTGAATTCAGCAACTGCTTTGATTCCTTCTGGGATGAGAGGAACTTTGACCACTACGTTTGGCGCTATTTTCGCAAGCTCTTCACCTTCTTTGATAATGCCTGCAAAGTCCGTAGAAAGAACTTCCGCGCTGACAGGTCCTTTAACGATTGCACAGATTTCTGCAATGACTTCTGTAAATTTGCGTCCAGACTTTGCGATGATGGATGGGTTTGTGGTGATTCCGTCCAAAAGACCTAGGTCTGCTACTTTTTTTATTTCATCTAAGTTTGCCGTATCTAAAAATAAATTCATGTTTGTTTCCTTTACGGAACAGGTTGACTAAGGGATTAAATCTCGCAAGGTTTTTGTCTCTTGTGTGGAAAAGAAATCTTTGTAATCTTTTGTGATCATGTCCCGAATATTTGCTGAAAAATAATCGATTCGACGGGTAAAGGGTAATTTTCTATAGCCCTCTTTCCATTGCACCGCATAGCCGCCTCTAGGTGGATTTTCTTTTCGGTCTACCAGTTCCCAAATCCCAGCACCAGAGACTTTATCATCCCCCACAGTTTCTTTTCTGGGCTTGCCGTATTTTTTTTCTAGCTTTGCTTTGATTTCCGCAGATGGGATCAGGTTAAAAGTAACACCCACAGAAAAAAGAATTCCATTCTCTCGGTATTCGGTTTGGTTTTCAATCGTAGGATCTGTCTCAGCACGGTTCGGATCTTTGGGTCTGAGTTCTTTGACAAGAGGCGGAGTGGCATAAAAACGGTACAAATAAAAAACACCATTTCTTTTGATCAAAAGACTAGTGTCTTTTTTCTCATTTACGATTTCGATTTGTTCTTTCGATTCGGTGTTAGTGGACATCGATAGAAATTTTTCTCGAATGGAATCGTAGGTCATCCCCCAAGATGCTTCTGCAAACCCGTCAAGAGTGTTGATCTGTGCGGTATCCTCTTGCGAGATAATTGGTAAGGTCAGGAATAGGCCGAGTAGGAGGGAGAGGAACTTCTTCATAGAAATTCTATCGGCAAACCTTTGGAATTTACCAAGGGTCTTTGTCTTTTGGAGATTGGGGGGTGGGCTCAAATTCATCCCAGTCCAAAACATCGGAATCAGTAGAATCCGAATCTGCTGAATCAGAACTCTGACTTGA
Organism: Leptospiraceae bacterium; assembly: GCA_027485405.1. Taxonomy (GTDB): domain Bacteria; phylum Spirochaetota; class Leptospiria; order Leptospirales; family Leptospiraceae; genus Leptospira_A. The sequence goes on from JAIXRB010000115.1 coordinate 5,646, forward strand.
GCTGAAATCCTCTTCGGGAAAATCCAAATCATCCTCTAAACTGGAAGGAACATTTGAAAAACCTGGCTCTTCTTCCCAAGCCGGTTCCAGGCTGGGGACTGGACCAATGCGGATTCCAAGAAAAATCTGCGAATTCCAAATAAAAACCAAGGGGCAAAGCACGACTAAAGTAAAAAGACAAAAGAAAAAAGAGAAATCGTGGTAGAGTCCCCAACTGGTAAACGCCGCGGAACAAGACCCTAAACCCAAACCGCTCAAAACAGCACGTCCACTCTTGAAAAAAAATCGAAACTGGTCTCGTCCAAATCCTTCTTCTAAGAAGGGAAAGGCGAAAAGGAAAAAGATGCAGAGAAAAGGAAAATGGAAAAAATAGTTTCCCCAACTAGAGGAGTAGTGGGGGGAACCGACAATTCCGCCCAAGAGCGAGACCATGTAAGAGAAAAGACCAAAGCCCATAAAAAGCCCGACTCCGGGACCTATGTTCCCTTTGGAGTCCAACATTTCGTAGAAGATCTTTAGAGAAGGTTCGAGAACTTGCGTGATCTCTTCCCTATCGTAAACGGCCTTTCTTTGAAAGAAAAGCAGGTTTACGTAATAGGAAATGACAGCCGTTAGAACGGAGAATGTCAAAAAGAAGAGAAAGCAAACAAAGAACTCCATTCTTAATGGCGGAAATGCCTCATTCCAGTGAATACCATGATCAGCCCATGTTCGTCTGCCGCTTGGATGACTTCTTCGTCGCGAATGGAACCGCCTGGCTGAATGATAGCCTTGGCCCCCACTTTTGCGATAGCATCGATTCCGTCTCGAAACGGAAAAAATGCATCACTTCCGACATACGAACCAACTACGGAAAGTCCTACTTTTTGAGCCTTGACTGCCCCTAACTCAACAGAATCGACCCTTGACATTTGCCCTGCTCCGATACCGACCGTGGCGTTGACTTCTGTATAAACGATAGCGTTGGATTTTATAAATTTTACACAATTCCAAGCAAACATAAGCCCTTCCAAATCTTCCTCTGTTGGTTTTAACTTAGTGACCACTTTTAGTTTATCTTTAGTGATCAGGTCGTAGTCACGGTTCTGCATCAAAAGCCCATGGTGTAAAGATCGTATGTCCATTTCATCCAAAGCTTCATCAAACTTCTCAATGGGGATTAGGCGGATGTTTGGCTTTTTTCCGAATATCTCCAATGCTTCAGGAGTGAAGCTCTCGGCAATCACTCCTTCTACAAAATTCTCGGTCACTGCTTTTGCGACTTCGGCGTTCACAGCCCCGTGGATTCCAATGATGCCACCAAATGCCGATATTGGATCTGTTCTCTTTGCCAATTCGAAAGACTCCAGCACTGTCTCTCCAAAGGCTATGCCACAAGGGTTGAGGTGCTTGACAATGCTCACTGCATTTTTAGGC
>JAIXRB010000211.1 GCA_027485405.1 Leptospiraceae bacterium
AACTTTCTTCTGATGCTACATCTACTTTTCCGTCTTTCTTTAGCAGTTTATTCAAATATGAGTTCATTTTCTTTAAATTTCTTGGGCTTTCTGTCGGGAACCTATGGATTCTGATTCCGTCCCAATTAGCGGAACCAAGCGGGAGTTCGTTCTCCCATGTTATGTAATTCTTTGCCGCGGAGGTAAATATTTCGATTTGAAAGAAATTTTTTAATAAATGAGCATAGTCTAAAGCTAGTTTTTCTGCACCGCCAGACAACTCCGGGTGAAATCTTGAAGTTACAATTGCTAGTCTATCCAATTGTAAAGACCTGCTTTGGCGGGTATTTTTTTAATTGTAAAAAGTATTCCTCTAGTCTTAATCTTTGTTTTTGGATAATTGATTTTTTTTCTTTCTCTAGGGTGTTGAGTTCATTCAGGAAGTATGCAAGTTTAGTAAAGTCTTTTTTGTGAAAAAGAACTCCAGCTCCACCCAGAGTTTCTTTTACGGCACCTCCATTGAAGGCAACTACTGGAACTTCATAGATCATTGATTCTAATAAAGGAACACAGAATCCTTCGTGTTCACTCATGCTCAAGAAAAAGTCACTTTCTTTGTAACTAGATGCTAATTCTGAATCTGTTGCGTAAGGAACTATAGAAACATTTTCCCTTAAAGAGAAATGGTTTATCATGTAATTCAACTCTTCTAAAAACAAATTTAAACTCGGATTGCAAAAACCAATCATCTTTATTTTGAAGTTATCTCCAAATAGTGTTTTCCAAGTGTAGGCGAAACGGAGAATATCATCCTGCTTTTTGTTTGGTGCAATTCTTCCAACAAATAAGAATTGGATTATTTTCTTGGGATCTTTCTCCGTTACGAAGTTCTTTTTATGCGATTCATCTACATTAAGATTAAGATGAAGAGGAAAGAGATCAACATTGGAAATTCCGAGACTCTGAAGCTCCAAGCGATTGAATTCAGATACGGCTAGAAACTTATCAAATGCTTTAGAGTTTTTTTCAATGCTTTCTCTTCCATTCTTGAGCAAAATTGAAAACTTTAAATCATAAGGTTCAAAGAAATGAGATGGCGTTACATTATGATAGATAAAGATTTTTTTACAAGGAAATTCCAGTATAGTATCTAATGCTTTGGAGGCGATTGAATGATGATAGACTAAGATGTCATCTTTTGAAGGATTTAGTTTGGATATGCTCTGAGAGAACTTTTGTGGATCAAGCCCAATGTTTTCTGAGTAGATTCCACCATAAATGGAGTCTTTTTTTAATAGAGATTGAATAGCAATCATTTCATTTGAGATTGCATCTCCTTTTTGAAATCCAGCCGCAACCTGATGAATTTTCATGCTAAATGGAGAAGCTTAGTTCCCTTTGGATGCTTGATGACCAATCAGTTTCGTTGAACTTCGCGACTCGTTTTACTTGATTTGCAGAGATTTGTTTATAAATCGATGGATTATCTCGGAAGTATTTTAGTAAGTAAGCAATTTGAACAGGATTCTTTTCTTTTAGAAGAACGCCTTCTCCCCCTGAGGTTTCCCGAATTGCTCCTTGCAAATAGATCAAAGTTAAAGTACCAGTCCCAAAAGATTCCAGAACAGGAAGACAAAAACCTTCGTGTTCGCTCAAGCAAACAGTCGCAAACCAGTCTTTTCTGAGGATTTCTATCTTCTCCTCTTCTAAATGAAAGTGAAAATTTATTTTGTCAGTGAGATTTCGGTTTTGCACTTCTTTCATTAAATAAGCGAAGTATTTAGAAAAAGCGGGAACTACAGAACCCACACAATCCAACTGACTATCTGGATAAATAGAATTCCAGACTTGGAAAACTGAAAGTAGATCTTCCCATTTCTTTTGAGGTGAGAATCGACTAACGAATCCAAGATTAATATTTGAAGAAAGGTTTTGATTTTCCCTAAGAATTTTGAATTTTTTGCAGATGGGAAGAACAATCACTTTTTGAAACGAATAGTGTTTCAAAAGTTCGGCATTGAAAGTTGAATCACACCAAGCGGATTCACAAAACAAACCGAGAGATTCCAGTTCAATTTCGGTTTTAATTTCATCCTTTTGCATACGCAAGGCAAGATTCAAATCTAAACTAGAATCAAAGAAAGTTGCTGGAGTAAAGTTATGAAATCTTAAAATTTTTCTGCCTGAGAGGGACAGGAAAAAATCAAGAGGATAACCGGTCCCTCCGTAATGCAAAATGTGAACATCTTCAACATTCGACAATGGAATGTCACGGAGCGAAATTGTTTGCACAAGAGGAGTATGAAAGGATTCGGAAGTTGTTCTGGTTACAATGTAAGACGATATACCAAGTTCGGAGAAAATTTGAGAAAGACCAAAGACATCGGCTCCTATACCATCTGCTCTTTTCCAAGAATCAATATGTTGGAAAACTCTCATGCTTCTTTTTTAGAAAATTGGAAAAACTTAAACTTCCCAGTTTCGAGCAAGACTTGTTCAAAATCAAAGCCAACTTCTGCCATAAAACTAGTTAGCTTGTTTTCATTACAAACTGACAAAGATTGGAGACTAAATGCAGAGTGGGAATCTAATTTTGAAATGGAGAAGAGTATTTTAGTTTGAGCAGGAGATTTTTTTGAAAGCTCGGAAAACAAGAATCGAATCTGGTTGGGGGTAAGATCTGTTAACGGCTTTTCAATGATGATCTCCGATTTTTCTGGAATCTTTGGAGATAGGGAACCTGGATCAGTTTTCTTGATTTGTAGGGCTCTCGTTTTTAGAAGTCGATCAATTGTGTTTGGATTGTGTGAATGCGACTCGACAGAGATTTTTTCTCTTTCCAACAAAATTTGAAAGTCCCCAGTTTCTGGCAAGAGGATGATATGATGTAGAGCGGGATTTAATTTTCCTAAAAGTTCCTCGAGTCCTTGAAAGGAAGATCCCAAATCAAAAAATTGCGAATCTGTAGATTGCTTATAGAATTCCTGCTTACCAGATTCAGTATAAATTTGTTTGCTGATGAGATCCATTTGAATCTCTATGCTTTTAAGCTTTCTGTTGATCCTGATCAGTTCATGCAATACGGAGAAGAAAGCCTTGATTCGGTTTTCTGAAAGTTTCTTATCAACAAAAGAATAGAGGTTAACTAAGCTAACAAAGATCCATTTTATCGGACCCCGTATAAACCAAAGTTTTGGGCTAGTGAATTTGGGTGGATTGATACCTTTTTCAAAAGAATGTGCGGCGCCTAGGGGGTCGAAAGATCGGAATCCCTCTGGAGACAAAGGAGTAAACCTCTGATTTTGAAATTTAGAAAGTGCCTCCAAATCTATGCAAGCGCTAGCCAGACTCTTTTCAATGGAGGTAAGGATTTGCTCCACGTCAATGGTCGGATCAGAAATTTCGATAAAGTCCTTATTCACAGATTTCTTTCTTTGTTGAGATCATTTAAAAAAATAATAACATGGCAACTAAATCTTAGGAAACCAGCAGGAAAACCACGAAATGCCACCGCAGACGATCTTAATCACCGGCGCAGGCGGTTTTGTAGGTAGATACCTGACTGGCTTATGGGCTGGTTCAAAAGACAACATAGTTTCTTTGAACCTAGATTTACGAGAAACAGAAGCTCTATCTCGTTTTATTCTGAAAACTGCCCCCGACCAAGTGTATCATCTCGCGGCTCAACCCTTTGTCCCTTTGGCAATAGAAAATCCTTGGGAGACTTACGATATCAACGTGGGGGGGACATTGACACTTTTGGAAAGCCTCCACCGAACTAAAAAAAATTGTAAGTTTCTATATGTTTCATCGGCAGACGTCTATGGGCTTCAAAGTCAGAAGGATCTCCCTTTTTCAGAATCTTTGTTTCCTCAGCCTCTAAATCCCTATTCGGGTAGCAAGTTAGCGGCAGAGTCTTTTTGCAGGCAGTACAATAATTTTAGTCCATATATAGAAACGGTAATTGCTCGACCATTCAACCATATCGGTGTCGGGCAAAGAAAAGAGTTCGTTGTACCTAATTTTTGCCAGCAGATCAAAACGGCTGTTTTGTCAGGGAAGAAAGAAGTCCATGTTGGGGATTTGAGTCCGACTCGTGATTTTACAAATGTGAAAGACATAGTAGCCGCATATCAGATATTAATGCTAAAGGGAGCTCCAGGTGAGATTTACAATATTTGTTCTGGAATTGAAATCTCGATTGAGAAGTTGATTCAGACTTTGATAAAGATTTCAGGTAAAGAACTGATTTGTGTGACTGACCCAGAAAGAGTTCGAACTTCTGAAACTTCTCGTCTGATCGGTAACAATGCTAAAATGAAAGCTCTGGGATGGGAACCTAAATATTCTCTAGAAGAGACTTTGTTAGAAATTTACTCATCTATTTCGTAAAATCTCCATTTCAACTATGTTTCCTGCCCCAAGATAACGAACAACATCAAACGATAGTTTGTTTGCCATAAATATGCCCCTTCCGTGGGATTTGAATGCGTTTTTACTCATCGCGTGCAGTGAAAAATACTTTTCCCAATCAAAACCTTTGCCCTCGTCTTCTATTCTCAATAAAACTTTATCATTGAGTTTTTCAAAATGTATGGTAACTTTCCGATCTTTGTACATAGGCTCATTAAGCCTACGTTCAATTTCGGACATCAAACTATCATAATGGTGCAGTTTTGATTTTTGATCATAAGAAATTTCCAAATTGCCATGCTCAATTGCATTGTTCAAAAGTTCTATAATTCCGATCAACGCCCTATCGGGATTCGGACAGGCATTGGCGAGGAGAGGAGCTAATTCGTTTGCTTCTCGAATTGTTTTCAATTGAAACTCGGCTTTTCCTAAAAATCGTAAGGCGTCTTTTCCGTTTCTCAATTCTTGCTTCAGTTCTTTGAATTTTAGAAAATTTTCCACAGCAGAAACAACCATTGTCTCTAACAGTTCTTTAGTATAGGGCTTGGTTATATAATGGTAAGCTCCGGCATCGAATCCTTCTTTCATTTCTTGCATAGTGCCCAATGCTGTTTGCATAATGACGGGAACGTCTCTGTTTGCTTCCATTTCCTTGATTCGTCTCAATAGGGACATACCATCTAAATTTGGCATTAGGCGATCAATTATAAAAGCAGAAAAAGAATCAGCGCTTGATTCTAAAATTTTGAGTGCTTCTTCTCCATCAGTGGCAGTAATAACCTTAAAGCCTCTGTCTTGGAAGCATTCAGAGATAACTTCGCGGTTTACTTCATCGTCATCGACAGCAAGAATTTGCATTCCCCATGATAGACGATTTTTTCCAAATAAATCCAATCAAAAATAACAGATCGAGTTTTTTTAAGAAAGAAAATTGTAAGAATGAGGTCTTCTAGGAATCTAAACCAATGGCAAAGGATTTACTCTATCAGAGGCTTTTAAAGCCCCTTCTTTTCCATCTAGACCCTGAGTCTGCTCATCATTTTGCTGTAACAGCACTCCAATTGGCAAACAGGATTCCTTTTTTCTTCTCTATTCTAGAGCAAGGGCTGTCCGTGCCAGCAAAGGAGCTAAGGCAGACGGTAGCAGGCATTTCTTTTCAGAACCCAGTCGGAATGGCGGCAGGTTTTGATAAGTCTGCTGAATTGTATCCTATGCTAAGTTATATGGGCTTTGCATCTATCGAGGTGGGTACGATTACGGCAAAGGCTCAACCTGGCAATGATCAACCGAGACTTTTTCGTTTTCCAGAGAAAAATGCTCTCATTAACAGAATGGGTTTTAACAATCCAGGTGCTGATACTGCTTTCGAAACTATTCGATTGCAAAAGAAAAAAGCCATTCGTGGGATCAACGCAGGTAAATCAAAAGTGACACCTTTGGAAGAGGCGGCACAAGACTATGCCTACACTTTTTCTAAGCTACTTCCTTTTGCAGATTACGCTGTGATAAACGTAAGTTCACCGAACACACCTGGTTTGCGCTCCTTACAATCATCTAAAGTGCTAGAGCAACTTGTTTTAGATATAAAAAAGGCATTGGGGGGAAAGTTCCCAGTTCCTTTTTTTCTGAAATTTGCACCTGACTTAGCTATAGAAGAATTGATCGAAGGGCTGGATATCTGTCTTTCTAATCAGATTTCTGGTGTTATTTTAACAAATACAACTTTGGACAAATCCAGTCTAAACCTGGCTTCTCCGCCTGAAGGGGGTCTATCAGGCGATCCACTTTTTGACAAATCTTTGACATTTGTTAAAAAAGCATTTAACCACCTGAATGGCAGATTACCCATCATCGGTGTTGGAGGAATCAGTTCAGGGGCAAGAGCAGTTCAAATGGTTAGAGCTGGTGCGAGTCTTTTGCAAATCTATACAGGCTATATCTATAAAGGGCCTTTTCTTCCAAAGGAAATGAATTCAAGTTTGGTAGCCGAATTGATCCGAGAGAAAAAAACAAATATAACAGAGTTAGTTGGATTAAATTCCCAATAAAGATATGGAAAAATGTGTGCATTTTGGTCTTTGTGGGGGTTGCAGTCTGTTAGATTGGGAGTATTCTCGTGAATTGAAAAGCAAGGAAAACAAGGTTAAAAGCCTTTTTCAAACCTATCGACATGTGGAATTTAGATCGATCATTCCGGCCCAAAACCCTCATTTTTATCGTAATAAAATCCAATTGCCTTTTGGCCGAAGGAAGATTGGCGAAAAAACAGTTTTGAACTTAGGATTGTTTAATCGAGATTCTACGTTTATCGTAGACCAAACAGAATGTAAAATCCAAGATCCAGGGTTGACTGAGATTGTTCTTGCAGCAAAAAAATGGGCAAAGGAAGAGAGACTCCAGCCTTATAATGAAAGAACGAGAAAAGGTCTTTTGAAATATTTAGTGGCAAGAAAAGCATACAGCACAGGCGAAATTTTAGTTGGAATCGTGACAAACGAAGAAGAGATACCTTACGCAAAAAACCGTTCCAAGAGCTTGCATTCTCATATAGCAAGTCGAATCGGTAAAAATGGGGCCTTAGGCAAGTTAGTGGGCATAGTTCAAAACTACAATCCTGCGCATTCTTCAATGGCACTTGGTAAAGATGAATACTTGCTATGGGGAAGGGCTTACATTCGGGAAAGTTTAGGGGATTTTCATTTCCGAGCTGGTTTGTCTACTTTTTTACAAGTCAATCCCAGCCAAACACCTACACTCTACAATACAATTCTAGCTGAGATTCCTGCTGGAGCAAAAGTAATTGACGCATTTTCTGGAATTGGGACTTCAACGCTTTGGATATCCAGAATAGCCAAAGAAGTAATTGGAATTGAAGAGAACCCTTTTTCCTTTAAGGCTAGCTTAGAAGCTTTAAAATACAATAAAATCAATGGTGTAAAGTTTAGAAGAGGGCGTGTCCAAGATGTATTGCCTACATTGATTGGAAAAGGCTTTGATCATCTCGTTGTAGATCCGCCTAGAATTGGCCTAGGTGAAGATGTCTGCCTTACTATTGGAGATTCTGAGATCACAAAACTTGTTTATGTTTCTTGTGATCCCGAGTCTCTTGCAAGAGATGCTATGATTCTCACCCGTTCGTTTTACTTAAAGTCAATCCAAGTAATAGATATGTTTCCAAGAACAGAACACAAAGAAACGATTGCAATTTTTATTCGAAAGGATTGATTCCATGCTCAGCTAACATTTTTAAGAAGGTTGCCTCGTCTATGGTTACTTTGCCTAATTCTTCAGCCTTTTGCAGTTTTGAGCCAGCGCCTGGACCATAGAGGAGGTGAGTGATCTTAGAAGAAACAGAACTGACTTTCTTCCCACCATATTCTGTTACGATTTCCATGGCCTTTTCCCGGGGTTGGAATTTTTCAAAACTACCTGTTACACACCACACTTGATCTTTAAATGGCTGTTTGTCCCTTTTTACCTTTTGCTTTGCGGCTAAATGCAAACCTTTGCTTTTTAACTTTCTCACCATATTTTGAATTGATTCGTCTTTCAATTGTGAAACGAGGGATTCTATAGTGCGGGGACCTATTCCATGGATTTGCTCTAATTCCTTTTCTGGATCAGTTCCCTTCACTAAATCCGTCAATTTTTCCCAGGAATCATATCCATTTTCAATTAAAATCTCAGTCACTTTATGACCGACTTCGTTTAGTCCCAAAGAAGGGAGTAAAAATTTAAAGTCTCTTTCTTTCGATTTCTCAATTCCACTAACAAGTAAATTTAAAGACTTTTCTCCGAAGCCTTCTAGGGCTTTGATTTCTTCAGCTTTGGAAGGGAGATCATAGATATCTGGAAGAGATTTTAGCCATCCTTTGGAATAAAACAGCTCGATTTGCTTTTCGCCTAATCCTTCAATGTTCATTTGTTTTTTTGAGCAGAAGAATTCGATTCCATGCTTCATTCTTTCTTGGCAATCTGAATTTGTACAAAAGAGATCCACGGAATCGGAGATTTTCTTCAATGGATTTTTGCATGAAGGGCATTTGTTTGGTAGTTTAAAAACCCCATTTGATTTGGGAGGTGGATTTAATACTCTTTCAACGGCTGGGATGATCTCGCCTCTTTTTGAAACAAGTACGGTTGCTCCAATTCCTGCTCCCAGTTCATCAATATAATCTTGGTTATGTAAGGTTGCAAAGGTTACTGTAGTTCCACTGATGTTGATTGGTTGGATCCGGGCTCGAGGAGTGATTTTCCCTGTTCTTCCTGTCGCAACAGTGATGTCTTCAATCACAGTTTCTTTCATTAGAGCTTCAAATTTGAAAGCCCTTGCCCAACGAGGAGAATGTGAAGTCTCTCCTAAAGATTCTCGCAATTGCAAAGAGTTTAGCTTGATGACCAATCCATCGATTGGAAAACCCATTTGATCTTTTTTCTTTTTAAAAGACTCTATTGTTTTTTCTAAATCTTTACCCGCTACGATCTTGCTATCTGGAGCCAAAGGGAAGCCTTCTGATTTGAGTTTAGCAAGGATTTCGGAATGGGTTTTTATTCCGTCTCTTCCCTTTGTCAGGATTGCATCGTAAACAAAAATGCTGAGGGGTCTTTTGGCTACTTCGGAGGAGAATTTATGCTTCAAGGATCCAGCGGCAAGGTTTCTCGGATTGGCAAATTTGCCACCATAGCTTTCGTTAAACTCTTCGAAGTCCGAAAAATTCATAAACACTTCGCCCCGAACCGATAGGCTTAAATTCTTTTTTAAGGTGAGAGGGATGCTAGCAATAGTCTTTACGTTAGCAGTGACATCATCTCCTTCACCCCCAGATCCTCGAGTTGCACAGGTTTCTAAGGTTCCATCAATATAGTAGAGCAAAATCGAAGCTCCATCTATCTTCCATTCCACTGAGAATTCTTCGTTCAGTCCAATTTTGCTAGCCCATTCCATTAGCTCCGACGTGTTGTACGTGTTTTCAAGTGATAGGACGGGTATGGTATGTGTAACTTTCTTAAAATCGTTTGCTAAGTCAGATCCAATCTTTTCTGTAGGGCTAGTTTTTGAGCGCAAGTTTGGGTTTTGCGACTCGAGCATTTTGAGTTTTCTGAAGAGAGCATCAAACTCTTGGTCTGTGATTTCTTGTCGATTTTCTTTGTAGTAGAGATGATTGTATTTTTCTATTTTTTCCCGCAGTTCTTTAATCTCACTTGCAACAGATTGTTTTGTTTTTTTGTTCAAGTTAAAAAATGCCTGAATTCATAAATTCTTCTGGGTCAGTTTTTCTATTCTCATCCAACCAAATTTCATAATGCAAATGAGGACCAGTCACGTTTCCAGTTGAACCGACCTCTGCAATGACTTCCCCTTTTTGCACAATCTGTCCTTGTTTTACGAGAATTCTCGAGCAATGACCGTAGAGAGTGTAATAGCCAAACTGATGCTGAATTATAACGTGAAATCCATAGCCAACTTTTGAAAAAACAACTTTATCGACAATCCCATTTGCTGTCGAACGAATCAAAGTTCCTGGTGCGTTGGCTAAATCGATACCTTCATGATTTTCATAATCTCCTGTTGTAGGAGACTTTCTAACTCCAAAAGTAGATGTTAAATTAAAGTAATCCATTGGGTTACGCAAAGGCATTGCTTGGAAAATCTGTTCTTGTTTTTCAACCGATTCTTCATTTGAATCTAGAAGCCTTTCATTTTCTTCCATCCTAAACCGTAGTGCCCGAATTTCATAAATCTCATTGAAGTATTTTCTAGAAAAGGTCAATTGAAGATCAGTGGTTTCTTCCAGAGACAGCTCTTTCTCCGCTTTCTCAAAGAGGACCGACTCTGATGGGATTTTAGCCAGTTCGTCGTCTGATCCATCTAGCAAGGTATACGTTTCCAATAAGTTCTCTTGAATAGAACTAAAGTCTTCTTGGATCTCTCGCATTTCTTCAGAGGCGGACAAGTAGTATTCAAAGAAGATTCCATAGATGCTAGAAAGCTCAGAAAGTTGGGTTTTGATTTTGTTTGATTTGACAATGCCGAAAATGGCAGTTCCGATAAGACCTAATGTAAGCATAGCGAGAAAAATGACAGTAAAGATTGAAATCTGAATGTGAATGGTTTGATCCCGGCCATGAGGAACGACTAAAATGGTGAGCTTTTGATGCCCTTTTTCTTTGACGTGATCCATCTTCCTTTGTAAATTTGGCTGAACATGAGTCGTTTTGGATTTTTTAGATTTCAAGTTAGCCATACAAACTTCTCTTTTAGGATTTCTGACTAGAATGTCTGTCGTCAAGTGGAATTCCATCTTGTTTTGGGTAGTCATTGGTTTCGTTTCTCTCCTTCTTTTTGCAGGATTTGTCGAGTTATTGTTTCAATTTCAATATTCCTCCGCTAACGTCTCAAACGATTGGAGAACTCTGAAATCTTCCAGCGTTGCAATCATTCCTGGGGCGGCAGTTCACGGAAAGTCACCATCCACAATCTTACAAGATAGGCTCCAATGCGGTTTGAGTCTTTACAAACAAAAGAAAGTTAAGAAAATCCTTCTTTCAGGTGATAACGGTAAGGCGGACTATAATGAGCTACGACCTATGCTCGAGTATATGCTCCGAGCTGGGGTAAAAGAGAAAGACATTTTTGTTGATCATGCGGGCTTCAGAACCTTGGATACATTGATACGATCAAGAGCGGTATTTATGGTCAAAGAGGGTATCTTTGTTAGCCAAAGTGTTTTTTTGCCAAGGGCAATCTATTTGGGAAAAGCTGTTGGCTTGGATTTGCAGGCCTTTGAATGCGATCCGCGAAAATACCAAAAAGCATCGTACTATAAGTTTCGTGAAATACTCGCTAGACATCTAGCTTGGTGGGACATACATGTTTGGGAAACTCCGCCAAAGTATTTGGGAAATCCGTTCCCCATTGAAAAAAGTGGTGAACCTACTTGGAGGGGTTCTATCGTTCCTGAAAAAGGGCAATGAGTCGGTTGTATTTTAGAATCACTTTCTTTGTCATTTCTTCACCATTCTTATTGATGTCCGGGTGATACTTTTTCATCAATACTTTGAATCGTTTTTTCACATCTTCGATTTTCGCGTTTTCATCTAAATCAAAGAAAATGAGTAGTTGTTCCATCTCTGAGTCGATCGATTTTACTTTGGGTTTTTTCTTTTTGGATGATCTTGTTCTTCCGAATAACTCATAATAAGTTCTTTCCCTGAATTCTCTTGTGATATCTCGGAAATTCAGAATCTTTGTTGGTAGAAGGGCATTTAAGTAATCCTTTAAGAAAGCCTCTGCTCCAAATTCGGGGTTTATCTTTCTCGAGTCTAGAAATTGATTGATGGATCTTTGGACAAAGAATTCGACTTCGAATTTGTCAGCAAGATACGAATCGATGGCATCATCAAAGTCTACCGTTGCGGCGGCTAAGAGTAAGATTAGCTCCTTATCTAGTTTGTGGCTTTCGATTGTGTTTTGAACTAAATTCTTAAATGACTCGCGAAGTTCAAACAAAGGTCTTTCACTAAAAAAGATGCCGCCTTGTAAAAACCGATTTGCTACTTCATCTAACTCCAATTGAATTGCTAGAAAATCTACCAAATAGTCACCATCAATCTCATGGAATCCGCCAGAAAGACTAAGTTGAGGATGCTTGCTTCGAAACTGATAGATTCTTCGGATACAATCTTCTTTCTGAATTTCTAATAAATCAGACAGTCTTTCGTAAGTTAGAAACCAGCTCAAAGATTGGCACTGGTTCTGAATTTCAAAAATGACATCGTTTAATAGTCTTTCAGATCGTATTTTTTTTTCGACTGATACCATAATAAAAAAAGGCTTTAAAAACCAGGATGACAATTGCCTTCTCTTTTGTGAATTGGAATAATGAATTCCTTTCTGGATCATCCGGCGGTATCTGACTTTGATATTTCCAATTATGTTGGGCTTCGCGGTGCCAATTTTTATCTGAAAGACACTTCCTTGCAAAGAGTCGTAAACAGGGCTTTTCAAGATCTATCAAACGATGAATTCTCGGCGATTAGCTTACACCTAACCGGATATGGTGAACTTGTCGGAGGAATTTTGGATGAGTTAACGGAAGCTTGTCACAAAGAAGGTAAATACGGAGAAATCCGCAATTACGATAAAACAGGGAAAAGAATTGATGAAGTTGTTTATTGCCCCGAGCAAAGAGAATCGAGGAAGATTTCGTATGACTATGGTATTGTTAATTTAGATTTTCATCCGGAATGGAAGTTTCCTTTTCGCTCTATCCATCGCTATGCTTTAGCCTACTTAAATAACCTCAATGGGGAAGGGGGAGTGGCCTGTCCCTTGGCTATGACGGACGGACTGATTTTGGCTCTTAAGGAGATTGGGACTGAAGAACAAAAAAGCAAATACCTACCCTTACTCGCGGGAAAAGGAAGCAAGTCGCACTTTATGGCTGGGCAATATGTCACTGAAAGAGTTGGCGGTAGTAACGTTTCCGCGAATAGAACCACAGCGAAACAGAGATCAGATGGAAAATGGATTTTGAATGGTGAAAAATGGTTTTGCTCAAATCCAGGAGACCTTTGGGTAACAACAGGCCGAATCGAAGGAACTTCCACAATAGGTCTTTTTTTAGTCCCTAGGTTCAAAGAAAACGGTGAATTGAATGGACATCATATTTTAAGAAAGAAAGACATAATCGGTTCTCGAGGCAAAGTCACAGTAGAGATCATTTATCGTGATTTAGAAGCTGAAACTTTGGGTCGACCCAATCACGGTATTGCAAATCTGATTCGTTATATTATAAGCGTCTCTCGTCTTCATGTTGGGCTAGGAGCTTGCGGAAACAGCAAACGTGCCGTCATGGAAGCTATATGCTATAGCAACTGGAGGACAGCTTACGGGAAAAAAATCAAAGATTTCCACGCATTTCAAATGCAATTGGCGGAAATGCAGATTCAACAAGTCGCCTTGACTTGGGTGAATTTCCGTTCCATTTCTCTTCTAGAGGAAAACCAACCAGTAACTGAGATGTTAGTTCCCTTGATGAAATTGATCTCTAGTTCGAAAGCAACCGAATTAACTCAAAAAGCTATGCTCTGTCTAGGCGGAAACGGTATCATTGGGGATTTTTCCCCATTGCCAAGATTGCACAATGATTCCATTATAAATGAAACCTGGGAAGGGACACACCTGATCATTTCAGATCATATCATACATGCAATGCGAAAGAAAAAAGTTCGAGATTCATTTTTTGAAACCATAGAAAAACTTTCCAGTAAAGCAGAGTCACTTCAGAATTGCAAACAAGCAATCACTTGGCTAAGGAATCAGACAAACTCCATTAAAGAATCTTTTGAACTTGAAGCTAAAGAATGGCAAGATCTCAATCGCATTTGGATCGCAAAGGAGCTTTACAATTGCTTTGCTGTAGCAGAATTGCTCGAGCAGTATAGTTTTGACCAAGAAGAAGTGATACATCTTTTTTTGCAGGGTTTTCTGGAATCCTTATCCAATGGGAAAGATGCACCAAAGCACAAAACTTCTATTTTTTTTAATATTGAATCTCTCGAAAAGATGATTTCTTACTAATGGAAAACTTAGGTTTTCTGATTCTATGCTTTTTACTTGGCTTTGTTTACCAAAGGGTAAATCGTTTCCCAGCAAATACCTCTCAGGTTTTAAATCAGTTTATTCTCTTTGTTTCTTTGCCTAGTTTAGTTCTCTATCATGTCCATGGACTCAATTTCTCAGTGTCTCAAATTTCTTTCATAGCAATGCCTTGGATGCTTTTGGGTCTCGCGATACTTGTTTTTGGAGTATTGTACAAGCTTCGATTTTTGTCCAAGTCAGTTTTCGTTTGTTTAGTGTTAACTGCTGGATTTGGAAACACTTCTTTCGTAGGGTTTCCAATTTTAGAATCCTATTTGGGTTCTCTTGCGCTTTCAAACGGAATTTTAATTGATCAAGCTGGAACTTTTCTTGCGTTGAGCTTGGCTGGCTTATTGTTCATTTCAATCGTATCTGGTTCCAGTTTTCGAATCCAAGATTCAATAAAAAGACTTCTTACATTTCCTCCATTCGTCGCCCTAATTGTCGCAAGTATTCTTAGACCTTTTCCCTTTCCTTCTTATATTTCAGCTTTATTGTTAAAGCTTGGTGGAACTCTTCCACCTTTAGCCCTTTTCTCAGTTGGATTTTTACTTAAACTAAATACCTTGAAGCTTTATACTAAACCATTGTTGATCGGTCTTACATTTAAACTCTGTTTGTCTCCCGTTTTCTTTTATTTCTTTTATAAAGCCTTGATTCCATTGGATAGATTTGCCTTTCAAGTTGTTGTACTGGAAGCAAGCATGGCTCCCATGGTTACTTCTAGCATTCTAGCCATAGAAGAAGACTTTGCGCCGGGTCTGGCTGTGGCAATGCTTGGACTTGGAATTCCCATTTCTTTTGTATCTACCTATTTCTGGTTTCTGTTCTTAAATAGTTGATTGTGTTATGGGAAAAATTTTGAACTTTTACATACTTTTGATCATTGCAATGATTACTTGGGGACTTGCTTGGCCTTTCGGCAAGACAATTGCGAATTCTCTTCCGATCCACGTTCTTGTGTTTTGGCGCTTTGTAGTTACTTTTTTATCAATTTTACCTTTGATGTTTTTGTTTCGAGTTTCTTTTCGCTTAGAAACCTGGAGGGACAAAGTTGGAGTAATTTTAGGTGGCATACTCTATGCAATTTACAATTTCTTTTTCTTCAAGGGCTTAGAACTAGGTTTAGCTGGGGCTGGTGGAGTTTTAGTAACTACTCTAAATCCTGTTGTGACTTATCTCATGGTTGCTTTCTTGGAAAAGCGACAATTTTCCTTAGTGCAAATGATTGGTCTGTTTGTAGGGATTGTCGGTGGAAGTTGTATTATTAAAGTTTGGAATCTGGACTATGAAGTATTTTTTTCCTCTGGAAATGCATTCTTTTTATTTTGTGCTTTAACATGGGCTATTCTTTCAATCAACAGTCAGAAAATGGGAAAAACAATTTCACCAATAGCTTTTAGTTTTTATGTTTATTTAACTGGAAGTGTCATAGAGTTTCTAATAAGTTTTCAAGATCCAAGTTTCTTTCAAATTCTAAATATGACGCGAGAATTTTGGATTTCCATGCTTTACATTGCTTCTATTTCTACTGCCTTTGGAACAACGGTTTACTTCTTTGCGGCAACGAAACTTGGATCACAGACCGCTAGTTCTTTTATTTTCCTCGTGCCTGTTTCAGCTTATTTTAGTAGCTTTATAGCTTTTGGCGAAGAACTGCAATGGAATGTGATATTAGGTGGAACATTGGCTACTCTATCTGTTTTTATCATCAATCGAAAGGAGTCCTAAAGCTTGGATAAGTATTTAAAAAGAATAAGGCTTTGGTTTTTTAACTTTTATGCGCCATTTCTGGGTGCCGGGATTCGTGTTGTAGAAATGTCCCCTGATTTAACTAAATTTGTCACTGAAATGGAGTTAACACCTTTTAATACAAACTATGTGGGTGTTCATTTTGGTGGATCCTTGTATGCTATGGCAGATCCATTTTTTATGCTTATTCTCTTGGAAAACCTAGGCTCCGAATTTATTGTTTGGGATAAATCGGCGACAATCCATTTTTTAAAGCCAGGTACAGGCAAAGTCCGAGCCGAATTTTACATAAGCCCAGAAGATATTGAAAACATTCGAAAGGAAGTTATGCTTTCTAAAAAGAAAGATTGTCACTTCATTGCGGAAGTAAAAGCAGTTGATGGAACTCTTGTCGCTAAAATCGAAAAAACAATCTATGTAAGAAAAAAAGGAAAGCTTCCTCTTCAAAAAACAAACTAATACTTTTTGTTCTGATCTTCTGGAACCATGTTTCCATAGTAATTGATTAAAGGTTGGTTTATAGAATACGTGCGACCGTTCGAGTATTCAATGAATTTCCTTTTGAATAAAACCTTTTTGCCTTTGTTTTTAATTTCTTCCCAATCATTGGTTAGAAAATTACCATTGTGTCGAATAACAAAGTCTTCAATTAAACTTTTCCATTCGACTTCTTCCACGGAATGATCATTTTCTGATAAAATCTTTGCTACTATTTGGTTTGGAAGAATTCTATGTGACTCTGCCCAACCTTTTGAGATACGATAAGAAAGTTCCAAGTTTGGATCTTCTTTATGAGCATATTCTGAAATTGGTAGAGGTTCACTAAAATCTACATACACGTTAGTTCTTTTGCTTAAGAAATTGGAAATGCCAAGTTCCTCAGGTATATTGCAAAACTGATTGTCTTCGGGTACTGTCTCATAAGAAATAGAAATCGGCACAATCACTATTTCAGTTCCGGAATTTTTGTAAGCATTGATTGCTGTAGTTAGTAGTCCAGTTTTTATGTCAGCATTCCCCCCAGTTCTGGATCGAGTTCCTTCTGGATAAACTAAAGACGGAATTCCTTGCTCTAGCATCAATTGCGAATACAAGGTCAGACATTCCAGATATAAAGTATTTCTAGTTCGTTCTCTATCTACAGCATAGGCACCCAAAGATTTTAACATCCATTCAGAAAAAGGATTCGACATTAAATTGATTCCAGCCGCATAACGAGGAACTGGCAATCCTAGGTGAAAAAGAGAATAAGCAACTTCTATTGAATCTAGATGAGATCTGTGGGTGGGAGCGTACAAAAGATTGTACTTAGAACCCAAAGCTTTTACTTTTTCAGTATAACCTCCAATATACGGAGTCATGGATCCTCTGCCAAAGCCTCCTGAAAGTAAGCGAATTGGGGCTATAAACCGAAGCATTGTTTCTCGAACAGTTGGGCTATAACTATCTGCAATTTCTTTTACATAAAACCGAATGATCTCATTGATTTGAGATAATTCAATATCCTTTGAAGCTGAATTGAGGATTTGCCAGAGTTCAAGTTCTGATTGTAACTTTTTAGTTTCGAACGAATTTCCTTTCCTTTCCGATTTCTTAAGCCGTTTCAAAGTAGATTCTAATACAGTGATACTTTGTTTTTTGATCCGAGAGCTAAGACCAGTTGAATTTTGAATATGTTTTTGTATTCGGTCTGCTAAAAGAGACTGAAAGTCTTTTCCAGATGCTAAAGTAAACCCTTCTTTTTTGGTTACACTTAGAGCAATCGGTGTAGCTGAGATCGGTTTTCCTTGGATAAAATGCAAGAGGGCATCGGGTCGTTGCTTTCGCGTTAGGACTTCAAACAAAATGCGATGTATAGAAAATGGTATTCGAATTTCGTTTGCCAGTTCAATTAAGATACTGAGAGCATAGGTTCCTTCTACATTGTCATGCCATTTGGTTGACTCTCGTTCAATAAAGCGTCGCGGTGTTACAAAGATTTCAATTTTGTCCAATGCACTCAATTGAGACTGACCACCTAAGAGATCTCCGACTATTTTTTGTCCAAACTGTCTGTTTCGGCTTTTGGTACTTGAAGCGGTAGTAATGTAGTCAGCTAGACCCGATCGGCCCATTATGGTATCTGGACGAGCTCCATACTTCATTGCCAAGTCTCTAATTTCTTGAAATCCAGTTGCCAGCAGTTCGCCTGTCACGTTGGATCCAAATTCCGGTAGCAGAGAAACAATTCCCATTGCAATTGCCATTGGGTTCTTTGCGACACCGATCATTTCCATGCCTAATACATCATCGGTGAAGGAACAATGGATCGAATCTGACTCAAAAATTGCTTTTAAATAATCGAAGCAATCGACCTTGGAAGAACCAATGTTAAAGAATGAAGATTTTTGCTCAATCAGCTCAATCAAAAGGGAAGGTCCATTTGTGACTGCTATATGAAATTCCTCGAAGTTTCGCTCATGGAGGAGAATTTCTATATACTGAGAAAAAGTATAGATTCCGTACTTTCTTCTCGTTTTGGTATCTAAAAGCCCTTTTGTGAACAGATTGAAAATATAGCGATTGGAATGAACCAAAGCATCGGCAAGCGAATGTACGGTGTCCTGAAACACTCTGGAAGGAACTGCAATGTGAAAAGCCCAATCATCTCTTCCAAAAAAGTCTAGGTCGGAAATGATCTCAATGTTTTCAGGTAATTCCAGGTTTTGTCCCAGAATCTGAGTGTATCTTTTCTTTTTAAGTTGTTCGACCTGCTCTTTGTCCGGAATCCACAGAATCACTTCATCGAATTTACGGGCTACAATCTGAGAAACAATAAGGCCCATCGGGCCACTGCCCAGAACAGCTTGCCTAAATTCTCCGTTTTCAGTGATCAACTTCGTCTAGGATTTTCTATCGATTAGAAAGGTCGCGATTTCTGGGAGGTAAGCGCCTGAGAAAATAAGCACCAAACCAAGGATATTTGTCTTTGTAAAATAGTAAAAAGCCACAGCGCCTCTATCCAATCCAACTGCCGTGACACAAAGTGCCCAACCAGCTAAAATCAAAAGAGCCCCTAAAATATGGAACAGAATTTTCTTAAGCATGGAATCGTTCTCCTTTCCAAAGAGAATGTCCCTATTTTGCTTTCGTCAAGTACGATGAGGAACTTCTTGGAATTTTAAATCTGTATGAAAAAAGGCTTTCCAATAGAATTTTTAGAGAGGAAAATCGATATGGAACATGATTCTTAGATTTTTAGCACTGACTGCTCTTCTTTTTTTCCAAAACTGCTACAATTATTTGAGCGAGGATATACCTATCATCACTCGCCCCGAGCTAAAACAGCGAATTCCCTTGTTATCCGTCCGAGTCCAGAGCCCAGAACCCGAAGCTGTTCGAAAAAAAATGACGGCTTACTATGTAAAGTACATTGCGGACTCAGGCTACTTTGGTCGTGTCATAGCGGAAGACTTACGATCTCCTTACCATATTGACATCTACACTGCAGAAGTAAACGAATACGAACATTTTTGGTCTGGTTCAATCAGTACAATTTTTATGTTAGGGACAGCAGGGCTTCTTCCATCCGTTTATTCCGAAGAACGCGTCTTAATTTGCGACTTTTATGTGGGTGATAAGTTTATGGGCCGCGAACGATATCGTCAAAAACACACAACTTTATTTGGACTTCCTTTTTTTCTAATTTGGGAAACAGGAATCAAAGAAGCTAAAGTCATCGAATTCAACAAAGAAAAAAATATGATCCATAACATGCTACAGGATTACAACCGTTACTTATGAAACTTCAGCTACATCTACTATTCATATCAATTATTCTTTCTTTTGCTACCTGTTCTTCACCCCAGAAGAAAGAAGAAGCCGCAAAACCAAGCGGTTCTGAAAAACCAACTCAGAAATCACTAAATTCTGAGCCAAACCAGCTATCCATGTTAGAATCTATCAGTGATGGCAGAGCTCTACCTACAACTTCAGCTTGGTCAGAGGATAAATACAAACAATTTGATGAAACGAATTTCAAGTCTTTCTCAGGTTTTTCAAAACGGATATTGATGACAGCGCCTGATATGGGTTTGTTAAACGCCTCCATTTTTTTTCATACCAACTTAGCCAGAAAACAAGTGGGTATGAAACCCTTACAGTATTCCAAAGCCCTAGAAGAGGTGGCTTTTTCTCACTCCCAGGATATGGTCACTTACAATTTCTATAATCATGTTTCACCGGTGAGAGGTAAGGAAACCTTTGCGGATAGGCTCGGTTTGGTGGGAATCGAAAAAGCAACAGCAATAGAAAACATTGGCAATTTTTACGCTTTAGAATACAAATCTGGAACTCCCATATTTACACCAGAACAGAATGGAACTGATTTTTTTAGCTATTCTTTGAACGGTTCTCCAATTCCTATGAGAACCTATGAATCTTTGGGCAAAGACATTGTTGAGCATTGGATGAATTCCCCTGCTCATCGGCGAAATGTATTGAACCCAGGTGTTTCTTTTTTGGGCTGTGGAGCCTACATCTATGAAGACCCCTCCTTTCATAGAATAGCGCGAGTTAAAACTACCCAAGTACTTTCTGGACGCTCCAATTGAAAAGGCGGCACAATTCAAATGTATCCGAATCCCTCTCCAATTGATTTTAGTCTGCCGGAGAACTACTCTTTGGAAGCAATAGATCTAACTTCCTGTGATCGGGAGCCTATTCATATTCCAGGAAGTATCCAACCCAATGGACTTTTGTTTCTTTTGAGTGAAGAGTCCTTCAAAATTATCGCTTGTTCCGAAAATGCTCAGGAAATTCTACCAGATCCTGATCGGCTCTTTTTAAAGGATTTTTTTCAGTTTGTTCCCGAGAAAGAAAGAGAGTCGCTTCGATTAGAAATTCAACAAAGCAAACATGCAATTCATTCTCCTATTCTACTTTCATTGATTGGAAAAGACGGACATGTCATTTCTGGGAGAGCTGTATTTCACTTCAACCGCCAAGGTTTTATTTTGGAATGGGAAAAACTATCTGAAGAACTAGGATCATCCTTAGAAACTCCGGATCCTATTTTCTTCTCTGATCGATTGAAACGAAAAAACAATTTTAACGATCTAGTATCGGAGATGGCATCTATCACGGCAGATGCCATAGGCTATGACCGTGTCATGGTCTACCGCTTCGATAAAGATTGGAATGGGCAGGTCATTGCGGAAAGAAAGCGGGAAGACCTTCCTGCCTACTTAGATTTGCATTACCCCGCTACCGACATTCCGGCACAAGCAAGGCTTTTGTATTTAAAGAACACCGTAAGACAAATTGCAGATGTAGAGTATGCGCCCGTTAGACTCATCTCTCAAATCCCGACTTTACATCCCGTCGATTTGAGTTTGTCCAAGTTTAGATCGGTCTCTCCCATTCATATTCGGTATTTGAAAAACATGGGAGTATCGGCTACTCTTACAATCTCAATTATTGTTGAAGATAAACTTTGGGGACTCATTGCTTGCCATCACTACTCTCCTAAGAAAATAGACTTAGCAGGAATTCGGCTCATGGAGTGGTTTTCTGAACTTTTTTCGCTAAACATCCAGTTGGCGGCGCAAAGAGTAAAATCCGAATACTCCATTTCCATAAGTCAAAACAGAGATACCATTCTAGGCAAATTCTCTGACTTAGGATTGAGCTGGAAACAAATCATGAAAGAATCGACGGGTCCCGGTAGTTTGGTTCACTGCAATGGATCTGGAGTTGTATTTGGCGGAGAGGCATATTGCCAAGGTAATTCGCCTAGCGAAGACAAATTATTGAAAATTGCTTCTTGGCTACGTAAAAATCTTGAAGACGCAAGATATTTTGCAACCGACTCCTTATCTCTGAATGAATTTATTCCCGAATCAATAGATCCTTCCATAGCAGGCATCCTAGCAGTTCCTGTCGGAGAGGATCGCAAGAACTGGATTTTTTGGTTTAGGTTAGAATACATTCAGACTATCCGTTGGGCAGGGGATCCAAATGACAAACCTAAGGAGCTCGATGCTGAAGGATTAGAAAGACTCTCTCCAAGACAATCGTTCGAAGAGTTTAAACAAGTTTTAAAGGGACAAAGTTTGCCTTGGTTGCCTGAGGAAATCGAAGGAGCACTTAAATTCGAATATGCTTTAAACAAATTGGTCTTCAATCAAATTGAAAAAATCTCTGGCCTAAAGTCCGAAATCCAGACATTAAAAATTGAAGAAGAAAGCGCAAAGCAAAGATTAATCGAAAAGCAAGTTCTAATCAAAGAAATCCATCATCGCGTAAAAAACAACCTCCAAGTAATCAACTCAATTTTATACCTCCAAGCTTCTTACACTGAAAATGAGGAAACTCGTATTTCTTTACTAGAAAGTCAAAATCGAATTCGATCTATGGCAATTGTCCATGAGATGCTCTATCAATCAGAAGCTCTGTCTCGCATTTCCACAAAGACATACTTTAATCAACTTACAGAGAACATTTTACAGACATTTGATGATTCCGATAACCCTTGTGAATTGAAAACGCATATAGATGAAGTAAAATTGGATTTGGATACGGGAATTCCTTTGGGACTAATTCTCAATGAACTTTTGATCAATGCTATGAAGTATGGAGCTGATTCGTCTGGAAAACGAAAGATTGAATTGCAGTTAGATTACGAAGAGGAAAAGTCTCTTTCGCTTTTAGTTAGGGATTTTGGTAAAGGCTTGCCACCTGATTTAAATGTAAGTAAGCCCAAAACTCTAGGGCTTACCTTAGTCCAGTCTCTTGTGAAACAACTGAAAGCAGAATTGCAAATGAAAAATGATGGTGGATTAAGTACTAGGGTATTGGTTCCCTGGAAAGGAAGACCTTTATGAAGAACAAGAACAAAATTTTGATCATTGAAGATGAACAAATCACTGCACTTTTTTTTGAACATCTTTTGAATAGTTTAGGTTACAAAGTTGTCGCAAGTTTTCCTACGGCAGAGGAAGGGCTTGATTTCTTACAAAAAGCGGACTCAGAAGCTAAACCAGACATTGTTCTTCTAGATATCATTTTGAAAGGCGAGCTAGATGGAATCGAATGTGCAGAAAAGCTAATGCAATTCGAAAAGCCTGCGATCATATTTGTTACTTCTAATTCAGATCCCAAGACCAAAGCAAGGGCATTGAAACTAGGTGAATACCCTTATTTGGTCAAACCCATTGCTATCCAAGACTTAGAAAAGAACATCGCTAGAGCGATTTCAATGCTGGGAACCTAGTCGCAAAATATATTGAAAATCCTTTTCTTCGACTGGTTGTACAGATAGCCTCGAACCCTTTTGAACTAACACCATTGAGCTCAAGTTCAAATCCTTTTTCAAATCAGTAAGAATTAAGAAATTACGAAACAATTGAGTCGGCTTAATTGTAACTCCAAACCACCTTGGTGACTTTGGATCTGCTTTGGGATCAAAATACTTGCTTTTTGGATCAAACTGGGTGGGATCGGGAGCTCCAGCTTTTGAAACTTCGGCTAGTCCCACTATCCCCGATGGATTGGCATTGCTATGGTAAAACAGAACTTGGTCTCCTTCGTGAACCAGATCTCGAAGATAGTTACGAGCTTGGTAGTTTCGGACTCCATCCCAAAAGGCCTCTCCTTTGGATTGCAAATCCTGAAAAGAAAAAGCTTCTGGCTCCGATTTAAAGAGCCAGTACTTCATATCAAGTCGAATAGGCTGGTTTGGTTTGGGTGTTAGAACCTTTTGCTTTCTTCTTGGCGTTAGATGCTTCGGAAGTTGTAGTCACAGGTCGAATGATAGCCGAAAGCTCTTCAGAATCAATTGTTTCTTTGGAAAGCAGTGCCTTTGCAATTTCTTCCAATTTTTTAGAGTTCTTTTTGACTAAGTCTCTGCCTTTATCCAAGGAAGTTTGAACGATCTTTCGAACTTCTTGGTCAATCATTCCTGCAAATTCCTCGGAGTAGGGCTTACTTGCCATACCGTAGTCACGACCCATAAAAGGAGAAGTCTCGCCTCCTCCATAATTGATGGTGCCTAGCTTTTCCGACATACCCCATTCACAAACCATCTTGCGTGCGATTGTGGTCGCATGTTGAATGTCATTCGAAGATCCAGTAGAAGTTACTCCAAATCTAAACTCTTCGGCAATGTATCCGCCCATAGCGACTACAATTTTATCCAACCAGTAGTGTTTAGGTAGAATGTGCTTTTCTTCAGTCGGTAAAAACTGTGTTAAACCCAAAGCCCTTCCTCGAGGAATGATTGTTACTTTGTGGACAGGCTCAGTGTAGGGCAATAAAACTTGTAAAATGGCATGTCCCGCTTCGTGAAAAGCAATGACTTCCTTTTCTTTGTCAGAAATGAAGAATGACTTTCTTTCAGGACCCATCATCACTTTGTCTCTTGCTTCTTCTAACTCGTCTTGGGTTACCCGCTTCTTATTTCTGCGAGCCGCTAAAAGTGCCGCCTCGTTGATTAGGTTGGCAAGGTCGGCTCCTGTAAAACCTGGTGTTCCTCGAGCGATAGAATTTAGCGAAATATCTGCAACTAGAGGTACTTTCTTAGAGTGAACTTGTAAAATCTCCTCTCGACCTCTAATGTCTGGTAAGTCGACAATCACTTGTCTGTCAAAACGTCCAGGGCGGAGTAAAGCTGGATCCAATACGTCCGCTCTGTTTGTTGCCGCCATTACAATTACCCCTTCGTTCATTTCAAAGCCGTCCATTTCAACTAGCATTTGATTTAGGGTTTGCTCTCGTTCATCATGGCCACCGCCGAGTCCAGCCCCTCTCAGGCGACCAACAGCATCAATTTCATCAATAAAGATAATGCAAGGTGCGTTCTTCTTTCCTTGGTCAAACAAGTCTCGAACTCTGGAAGCACCCACTCCGACAAACATCTCAACAAAGTCAGAACCAGAAATGGAAAAGAATGGCACTCCAGCTTCACCTGCAACAGCACGAGCTAGTAAGGTTTTTCCGGTTCCAGGTGGACCTACAAGTAAAACGCCTTTTGGGATTCGTGCTCCGATTGCTTGGAATTTTTTAGGGTCTTTTAGAAATTCAATGATTTCTTGAAGTTCAACTTTGGCTTCGTCGCAACCAGCTACATCAGAGAAGGTGACCTTTACCTTGGAGTCTACATTTAACTTAGCTCTAGACTTTCCAAACGTAAATGCCTTGTTTCCCGTTGCTTGCAATTGGCGCATCATAATGAACCAGATAACACCTAAAACCAAAATCCAAGGAATCAAACTGGTCACAATAGCCCAAAATTTGTTTTCTTCACTTGATTTTGCCATAAAGGAAAGACGAGATTTTCGTAACTTGGTCACCAAGTCATCGTTTATCGGAGCAATAGTGGTTTTAAAAGCCTTCGGTTTGTTGTCTTTGCTTTCGGTAGGAATGTACCAGCCTTCGATCGTTTCTCTTTCAATGGTTATTTGTTTGTTTTTGGCAATGTCTTTGCCTTCTAAGGAAACTATCTTTCCGATAGCTTTTTTGCCTTCGATAGGTTCTACCATGTTCAGGAATTCGGAGTAGCTTACCTCATCAGGTCTTGATCCTAAGTTGTCTGGACGGTACCAGAATGCTAAAACCAATAAGAGGATCATAAGAAATACAAAAACGGACTTCATGTTTTTATTCATTTTCGGCTCAATCCTTAGACTAGAAATTTAGAGATGGTATTTCTGAACAACTTCGTCGATGTCTCCGATCGAAATGGATCGGATTGCCGCTTCTGCATCATTAATGATCTGAATGAGGCTTAGGTTTTCCATTGGTTCGAAGTCTTCTTTTAAGAAATCATCCCTTTTTTGACCCTTGAATTTCTTGTTTTTTACCCCAATGCGGATGCGGATGAAGTTGGGAGAGCGCAAAGATTGAGCTACAGAGGCAACACCGGGGTGCGCGGTAGGGTCACCACCTTTTGTGACCACAATCTGCCCCAAGTCCAATTCTACGTCTTCATGGATTAGAACTATGTCTTGGACTTGGATTTTGAGAAAGGACGCAATGTATAAGACGGATTCACCACTCAAATCGCTAAACGTTTGAGGTTTTAAAAGGACGACTTCGTCTCCCTCAAAATCACCGCGTCCTATTAAAGATTTCTTTTTTTTGGTCTTTATTTCCAGACCGATGTTGCTTGCTATTACATCTAAAATCTTGAAACCAATGTTGGAACGGTTGTTATTAAATCTATCCCCTGGATTTCCCAGACCAACAATGAGCTTCATAGATCAAAAATTCGCTAAATTACTTTGCCGCTTTTTTAGCAGGTGCCTTTGCGGCGGCTTTAGCGGCTGGAGCTCCACCTGACTTTTTAGCCGCAGGCTTATCATCCGCTTTCTCTGCTCTTTCTTGAGCCAAAATAGCTTTTGTTTTGTGAACGGAAGTCACAATTGGATCTCCGTTAACAAGGATCTCCCAAGACTTTGGAACAGGTAAGTTAGAAACTTTGATACTCATTCCGATCTCTAGATGAGTCACGTCGACCACTAGAACATCTTTCAGGTCTTCTGGAGTTGATTTGATTTTGATTTCGTGGAGTAGGTGCTCAAACTGACCACCCGCTTTTGAACCTTTTGCAATTCCTTCGGTTTGGATCGCAACAGTTGCCGCGATTTTCTTTCCTGGAGTGACTCTGTAGAAGTCGATATGTCGGATTTGTCCTGTATGAGGAAATCTTTGGATTTCTTTTACAAATACTTTTTCAGAAGCTCCATCTATCTGAAGATCGATGAGACTGGCTTTTCTAATTCCAGAATCGATGAGTTTTTGAACTTCTTTTTCAGAAACAGATGTGCTTCGGGATTGTCCGCCACCAATGATGTTTGCGGGAACGAGTCCTTGTGTTCTTAATCTGCGAACTGGACCTTTTCCTGTTTCTTTTCGGGTTTGAGCTTTGAGTGTAAATTTTTCCATAATTAATCTTCCTAAAATTTATAAAAACAAACTGGAAATAGATTCCTCTTTGTGTATGCGACTGATGGCTTTTGCTATGATTGGCGCAATAGAGAGCCTTTTCAAGTGATTTATTTTTTTGGATTCGGGAATCAGGATCGAATTGGAGAGGACAACCTCTGCAAAGTTTCCCTGGTTCAGTTTTTCTGGTGCTTCGCCGGAAAGAACTCCATGAGTCGCACAACATCTAACCGATTTTGCTCCGTTTTCCATAAGAGCAATTGCCGCTTTGGCAATTGTTCCACCCGTATCAATCATGTCATCTAACAAGAGGCAATTTTTATCTTTTATGTCTCCAATCACGTTCATAACGACCGACTCATTTGCTTTGGGTCGGCGTTTGTCAATGATGGCGAGTGATCCGTTGACCTTTTTTCCAAAGTTTCTAGCTCTTTCTGCCCCTCCTGAGTCGGGGGAAACAATCACTAGGTCTTCGATTTTTTGGGAATTGATGTATTCTGCAAGAACCGGCGAGAAGTAAAGATGATCCACAGGAATTCTAAAAAAACCTTGGATTTGGTCAGCATGTAAGTCCATAGTTAAGACTCTGTTTGGTGCCACGGTTTCAATGAGATCGGCAACAACTCTAGCGGAGATTGGAACTCGAGGTTCTACTTTTCTGTCTTGGCGACCATATCCATAATAAGGCAATACCGCTGTAATCCGGCGTGCAGAAGCTCTTCGTAAAGCATCTATGATCAGCAATAGCTCCATAAGATTATCGTTTGCTGGATAACTGATGGACTGAATCACGAAAACATCGCGACCTCTGACGTTTTCATCTATTTTAACTGAGCTTTCTCCGTCCGAAAAACGCTTAACTGTAATTGCCCCGCTTGGAATTCCCAAGTTTTGGCAAATTTCGTCCGTCAATGGTCGATTTGAATTCCCAGAAAAAACAGCAATTTCAAGAGGAATCATACACCTACCATCCGATTTTTAAGCATTTCTTCAGCACGAAGGAGATCGTCAGGGGAGTTGATTCCGTGACTTTCCAATGGGTTTTCCAAAGGAAGAGCGCTTACTTTTAAGTTTTTGTTTCGCAGAGCTTTAATGACATCTGTTAGATAGTATTCTTTTTGGGAGTTATCATTACCGACAGAATGTAAGGCTTCAAATAAAAGCCGAGCATTGAACACATAAGTTCCTGTGTTGATTTCTTGAACTTGCTTTTCTTCTGGTGTAGCGTCTTTTTCTTCTACGATTTTTAAAACTGAGCCGTCCTCTTTGGAGCGAACGATTCTTCCGTAGCCAAATGGGTTTTCTAAAATTGCTGTTAAGATGGTTGCTTCAGAACCAGATTTCTTATGAAGGTCGATCAATTTGCGAAAGCTATCGCCAGTTATAAGGGGGGCATCGCCGCAAGCTACCAAAACAGTTGAGGCATCGAGTTTGGACTCGGCACAAAGTACGGCATGCCCGGTTCCAAGTTGTTCCGTTTGTTCGGCAAATTCTACTTGGGAAAAAGAAGAAGCAATGTTTTGAACGACTTCTTTCTTGTAACCGATGACAACGATTTTGTTTTGAATGCCAGCTTGTTCAAGGTTGTCCAGTACATGAGAAAGGAGCGGTTTCCCACTGAGTACAGTTGCTACCTTAGGCAATTCGCTTTTCATTCGAGTTCCCTTTCCGGCGGCAAGTACGATAGAAGTAATATGCTCGAGCACAGTCATAGTATAAATTCAGTTGGTGGCTGGCCTGCTAGGATTCGAACCTAGGAGATGGCTGTACCAAAAACAGCTGCCTTACCGCTTGGCTACAGGCCAGTGTCATTAAAAGGAAAACGTTCGAAAATCCAAATCGGGGAAAGTAGAAGTCATCTGTTTTGCTAGTTGAGTTGCCTCCTTTTCTGAAGAAACAATCCCAAACAAGCAAGATCCAGAACCAGAAAGCGACGAAAACAAAGCTCCTTTTTGGAGAAAACCTGTTTTGATTGCTTCCAAGGCAGGGCATTTTAAGAAAGCAACCTTTTCAAAGTCGTTTTCCAAAAGCCCAGTCAGACCTGCCCAATCACCCATTTGGAGACAGCCGATCGCTTTGTCTTCCAAGCTTTTCCATGGTTTGGAAAGGGGGGTCTCTTGTAAATCCTTTTGGAGTGCTTGGAACATTTCGCGAGTGGAAAGAGTGACCTCTGGGATTGCCAAAACCCCGAACCCTTGGGCGACTTGGATTGGCTCTAGGTTTTCCCCAATTCCTGAAACAAAACAAGGCTGGTCTTGGAGAAAAAAAGGAACATCGGCGCCCAGTTCTCTTGCCAGGTTTTGGAGCCCTTCATTGGATAGAGCCATGTAAGGAAACAAGGCTCTGAGGAGAAAACCTGCATTTGAACTTCCTCCTCCAATCCCGCCTTCGGGGGGTAATCGTTTTGTTAGCTGGATTTTTACAGTTAGAGGTTTCTTAAAAAAAGGAGAACTAGCTTGGAAGGTCTTGAATAGAATGTTTTTTTTGTAACCGTTTCCAAGTGATACTTGATCAAACAAATCTTTCCGAAACCCTTTCAGTTCCGAATGCGTAATCAATTGAAATTCACTGGAAACCCAAGGTGCAGGGCAGATCTCAATATCCAAGTTGTCCCCAAAGTCAATGGGAAGAAAGAAACTGCGGATTTCGTGATAACCGTCATTTCGCTTAAATGGGATGTTTAGCCCAATGTTGATTTTAGCTTTGGAAAGGATCACAAATTTCTTTCAAAGAATAGAGCTTTGGATTCTCTCTTTAATCACTTTTGGTGCAGTCAAAAAGACACTGGTTCCATAGCTTAAAATTGTATCAACAAACCAAGATTCCTCGGGAATAGTAGTGTTAAACTCCAGATAGGTTGTGTTTTTGATTTGTTTGGTTTTTCCTGTTTTTTGAAGTGGAAGCCTTCTGCCAAGATGATAGCCAGCAGAATCAGTTGCCCAGATAGTGGCAGTTTGCCCATCAATGGTTTTTTCTTGGTTTAATAGTTTTAAAAACTCTTTCTTCCATTCATCCCAGCCTTCTGGAAGCTTAAGTTGGTTTAGGTTTTCATTCAGTTTTAGTTCGCTGATGCAATCTAGGCGAAAAGCGCGAAAGGATTGTTTGTCTAAGTCGTAGCTTAAAAGATAAGATTCCAAATGATCCAGGATGGTGAGAGGAACCACGTTTCTTGTTTCAAGTTCATCGTTTGTTCGTTTCCAGTAGAGAAAGGTCAAACAGGTCTTTTCCCGAATCCCTTCTTCAATGATGGGACGAATCAATGTGTTTTCTGTCCAAGTTTGAGTCGGAATTATTGTATTGATTTTAGAAAGAACCCCTTCCAAGACTTGCTTATTTGCTTCTGATTCTAAGGCTTTTAGAACAATAGCCCTCAGTGTTGACCACTCCAAAGGAGTGAGCGGAAGCGACTTTTCAAGGGGCACCGGTAGTCTTAACTTCACCAAGTCTCCATCAAACTCAACTTCTGCGAAGTCCATTGGTGAGTAAGGATAAGACTCGATCATGTAGAGCTGACCAAGTTCTTTTTTGAGCTCGGACTCAGAATTAAATCCCATGGCGCTGGTGAGAGCCTCGAAACTGATGCCCCTTGGATGAGACATCAGCAATCGAATCAGATTTAGCTTTCTTAAAGCCCTGGCAGAACTAGCATTCATTATACTTCGAGAAGAGCTTTTAACTCCTTGGCATTTGAGGCGCAAAAAGACTGTTTTTCAATGTTCTGAGATTTTAAATGTCCGCCTGTTAATCTTTGGCTTACAACGCTTGGCCCAAAATCGATGATTGCATCGATCTGAGAGTCTTCCCATATGGATTTAATGGCTTTGTTCCAATAGAGAGGTTCAATCAAAACCATCTTAAACAGGATGTCTCGCAGATTGGATGCAGAGCGCAAATCGTGACCATCAAAGATCGAGTAAACGGGAACCTTTAAGTCACTGCCTGTGTAAGAAAATGGAGAGACACTTGCGTCTTCCTTTAAGAAGGTTGGCAAAGTAGAATCCATAAAAGGGCAATGGAAAGGTGCCGTGGTTTTTAGATAAACAAACTTGAATTTCTTTTCATCCATCTCGGCTTTCCATTCGTTTCTGAATATCAAAAGAGATTTAGGCAGTGCGGAAATGATCATAGAATCAGGCGTGTTGTACAAAGAAATGAACAGAGCATCTTGGCCCTTTAATCCGTTCTTTTCATTGGTTTTTTTCACTCTTTCCTCTAGTTCTGCCGCTGAATAGCCAACGATAGCAACCATGGGAGCAGGGTTTTTATCGCCGTTGGTTTCATTGCCTTTTAAAACATCTGCAGGAATCGAGAAGTCTGGATACGCCTTTTGACCGTTAAATCCTAAGTAAAAAATGAAATTGAGAAAATCACCATACGTCTTTAAAAAGTCGTCACCGTCTTTTCCAAGTCCAACCAATGCGGCGGCAATGACTCCTTGGCTATGTCCGCTGATCCCAGCGGTGTTACCGATTAAATCTGCTGTTGAGTAACCTTTTTTAGTTAAAAGTCGGTAATTTGCAACTTGAGTGATAAAGATTCCCGGAACGGATATAGGTGCCCTTGCCAAATAATCTTCGCTAGGAGCTCCATCTGGATTGTCTAGCCAAGTTTTAAAATCAATTCCTTCATTTAAAAAAGGATGTTTTCCGTCTCTAGCAGTGATCTTTGAGAGAACCTCAAAAGTGACTTTGAAAAAATCAGCTAATTCTGGTTCTTGGTAGAGTTTTGCCATTTCCTTTAGATACGGTGAACCTTGTCCACCAAACTGAAGGAATAGTTTTTTGCCAGAGGTCTTAAGAGTAGAGAGGAATTTAGGAGTCGTCATTTATAGTTCCTTTGGGAGAGTTATGGAATAGGTTTGAAAACTAAGACAGAGAAACAAGGAGAAAAAGCCTTTTAACTTCCGTAGAGAACGAACCGAATGCTGTCCAATTTACCTGTTTTTGAGTTGGATTCGGAGTCTGTGACATTTAATTTCCAGTTTCCGTCGGCAGGATAGTCAAGGAATGCAGATACTCCAAACTTTTGATTCGCCATAGGGGTACAATCAATGATAGGTAGACCTTTTTCAGCGGCAGTGTAACATTTCCTTGGTTCTAGGATTTCGACTTTTACTCCCGTGGAAGGGGCTTCTAATTCAATTCTCAGCTCTCCTTGGTTTGGATGGTCTGAGCTGAGAAAAATCTCTATGTATTCAATCTTGGTTATTTTGGAATTTGCCACAGCGAGAGATGTTGAACTTGCGCTTCCTTCTGGAATGCTCGTCCCAGGTGTGACCGTAGTCTCCACTTTTTTCAAACTAGAAGAACCACCTAAACTGGAAAAACTGCTAGCAACCTCTAAGGCACGATCTGCATTGATCACTCCAAATCCATACTTTGTATTGAAAGGATAGTTAGATGTTCCACCCATTGGAATCCAACCTGTATCACTTGGGTCATTGACTCGAGCACTTTGAGCTAGAATTTTTCTTACATCTCTCCAAGTTAGATTTGGATATTTCTCATATAACAAAGAAATAACACCAGAAACCATTGGTGTTGCGGCTGAGGTTCCATTGAAGGTTGAGGTATACCGGGTATCTTTATAATTGTAACTCGAAGTGATGGGGCGAGTAGGAATATCACCACCAGGGTTGTAACCCCAGTTGTTTAAAATTCCTACTGCATCAGTAGTTGTAATTGCTGTGTTGATCTCTCCATCTCTGCCTGTATATGCCGACACCAAAAGGTTTGCACCTTTTTCGCTGAAATTTGCCCTTTTGCCTGTATTTAAAACTCCGCCAACCGCAATCACTCCAATGTGATTTGCATAACCATCCAAGACCGAAAAATCCACTTCTTCAGTGCTGTTCAATCTACCAGCACCATTTCCACCGGCAAATACATAGGAAGTCCCTTTTTCATTTCTTCCTCTTGCCAATCCTACTTCTAGAGTTTCATAAAAAATGTTAGGAGCCGAGACAAACTGTCCAGTTCCGTCAATAGCACCCCAGCTGTTATTTGAAACCTCTACTGTTTTGTTTTCCGAAAGGGCAAGTACGAGATTTACGTCGGTTGCGGCTTCCAGGTAATTATAACCAATCAAATTGGAACAAGGAGCTACTCCCGAAATCCCTAAAGAATTGTTTGCCCTGGCCGCAATAATGCCAGCAACAGCCGTTCCGTGGATGGCTTTCTCTCCGCCAGGGTTGTTCAAAGAAAGGAAATTAGTTGCACTAACAAAGTTATAACTTCCTTCCACGACATTGGGCAAAAGATCTTCGTGGTCCAGAAAGACACCATCATCAATAACCGAAACCAAAACCTTGTTTCCCGAAGCTTTTCTTGCCCAAGCTGGGAGGACGTTAATGTCTTCTCCAGCCGTACCAGCCGAATGAATGGAGGCAAACATAGCTTGGCCCGAGTTTTTCAAATGCCATTGGAAACCAAACAATGGATCATTTGGATTGCCCGTGGGAGTTTCACAATCAGTGGCTTTGTATTCAAATTTTACATTGCGGGGCAAAACTGGTGGATCATTGATCCACAAAGCCAAACGGCTTTGCGTTTCTTGTTCAGGTTCTCGGCAATCGAGGGTTAAAAGAAATAAAAACAGCGAGAAGGCGTAGGCAAAAGGCCTGGCGAGCATAGTTTGCGTAGATTTCCTAAGGAAATGTTAGAAAACTGTGCTAAATTTGTCAAAACTAAGTTAAAAATTCAGGAAAATTGTGGAATCCAAACTAGGTTTGGTTCCACTAAGCCGCTTTGGAATGCTTGAGGCTTTGTTTGATTCGAGAATGATCCTCGGCAAGAAGGACTATGCAATCCGAATATGAGTCGAAATTGATACGACCCGATGCTAGGTCTTCATGCAAAAGGGCTAAAAGCAGGTAAAACATTTTGCCTCCAATCGAGTCGATTCTTCCAATGAGACATAATCTGGAAAGTCTTTTCTAGAAAATCCGCTCTAAATGTAATTTCGGAAGATCAAAAAATTTCCCTTACTTTTTTCTGTAAGAAGACAGGAATCGAAACAAAATTGTAATTGAGAAGACTACAAGCCAGTTTAGAATCGAAGTGAACTTATGAGCTCACACCATTATATTGAAATTCCGTCTTCTCTAAACCTTTCCTGGGAAACATTGCCAGAGTATGACCTTCACCGCAACATCAGTCCAAGAGGAGTTTCTTTCGTTGCTCCTAAAGATATTGAGCTCTCTTCCATTTTGCGAGTGTCCATTAAACTGATCTCGATGACCGGTTCCATTGAGTTTTTGGTAAAAGTATTAAAAACTCTTCCACATGATTCAGGGCAGGAGATCCATGCAAACTTTTATGATACGAACGGGGCTAAAGAGGAAGAGATTCTCGAATTAATTAATTCCATTTAACAGAAACTGATCTTCGGATATAGTTTTTTCTTTTGCTAGGCGGCTTGCTAAAAACCGAGTCGTCGAAAGATAGTTCTCTTTGTTGAAATCATAGCCGCCACCGCGTGGTAAATTAGGCTTCGTTCTTAGCTCAAGGTGTAGGTGCGAAACATAGGTTCCGTCCGCATTTCCAATGGTAGCGATCCATTCACCTTTTTGGACCATAGCTCCCGGTTCCACTTCAATGCTGTATAGGTGAGCATAAAGAGCTTCATAAAACACCTCTCCACCTAATTCCGGAATTCTGTGCACAACACGAACTACCTTTCCCCAACCGCCACCAAAATCTCCTACAGAGCTAACGATTCCCGATGCCATTGCAAATACCGGTGCCCCAAAGTCGCTATCGCCACCTGCTATATGGCTCCAGTCTTCGCCTAAATGAAAACGATTTCCAAACCTTGGGTTTTCGACCCCAAATCTTTGTGATAGATAATACCCTTCGCCAAACTTTCCCCCCACTGGAAATTCAAACTGATCTGCTATAAATGCGGGATATCGTTTGAAAAGAGGGTAGGGATCATAAACAATCTCGGGACTGGATGTTTCAATCCAACCCAACAATGGATTGCCCTGATAGCCAAAAGAAGTTGTGGTCTTGCATTGAGAGGCAATGGCAAAACAGAAGAAAAAGCTCAGAATTCGAAGCAAGGCTACTTTTTGGAACTAGTCGTTAGTCGTTTTGTTTTTTTCTCAGATTCTTTCGGTTTTGAGTCAGCAGTTGATAGTAAAGACAGCTCTGCTTGCTCTGCCAATACTTGGACAGGTATTCGATTTTGCGCTTTCTTTGCTCTCTTTTCCCCTTTTTTAAGTTCGACTTTCATTTGATGGAGGAAAAGATCAAAATCCACCTGGATCGTATGACGATCACTTGTTACATAGCGGTTTTTCATGTTTTTTTCATCTTTTTGGATCCACTCAAACATGGCTTTTTCTTCAGGGAAGGCATAGTTTCCTGTTAGATATTGAGCAATCCACTTCCCTTGTTGTTCTGCGAGAGGCATGATTGCTCCTAGTGGTTGCATTAAGCCGACAAAAAACAAATTGTCCATACTGGGTTTCTTCATTTTAAAGTAGAGCGGAATGTAGTTGTTTGGAGCTGAAAGAAAGCTCTCTTCAAAGAAGGGGAATTTGATATTGTAGCCTGTGCAGTAAATGATCACATCAACTTTTTCTTCTGAGCCATCGTTGAAGAGAACTTTGTCTCCCCTCAATTCTTTAATGACTGCCTTTGGCTGAATATCACCTCTTCCTAACCTAACAAGTAAATCTTGAGAAATAGTTGGATGTGCTGAGCCAAATTTGTGGTCTGGCTTGGGAAGCCCAAAGTCTTCCATCTTTCCAACACCGTAGCGAATCAAAAGGTGAGCAAAAAACTGTTGAATGGAAAATGGTACCCAATGTGGCAAATGGGCTGTTAGTTTGTCTAGTGGTTTTCCAAACAAGTAATTGGGTATAACGTAAGCTCCTCTTCTAGACGACAAAAATACTTTGTTGGCGACTCCAGGACGAGAAAGCTCCACAGACAAATCCATAGCGCTGTTTCCCATGCCCAAGACTACAACGTTTTTACCAACGCAGTCAATAGGGTGAGAAGGATCCACATAGGAATGAGAATGGATCACCTTACCATTAAAAGTTCCTGGAAACGGAGGATCGGGCCAACGCTCGCTCCAGTGATGGCCGTTTGCTACCAATAAAACGTCATACAGTTTGGCTTTGCCTTTTTCGGGGGTAACTTTCCAGATGCCTTCTGGAGTAAGCTCTGCTTTTTTTACTCCATTTTTGAACTGAATATGTTGCCTGAGACCAAAATGCTGAACATACTCCCTAAAATAATCTAATATGGGTTCGTGGTTCGGATAATCTGGGTATTGCTTTGGCATGGGAAAATCTCTATATTCCATGCGGTCACGGTGAGTGTTGATATGAAGAGATTTGTAAATATTGCTAATACCGTTGTCGTTTTGGTATCGCCAGTTGCCACCGACCTCTGACCCTTTTTCGTAGCAATCAAATGGGATCCCGTTTTCTTTTAGGGATTTAATGATCGTGATTCCGGACGAACCAGCACCAATCACACAAACTTTAGGTAATGCCATAGCTACAATCTAAGGCAAAAAGGAACAGTGTTTCAAGTAGAAAATTAGGCTGGTTTTGGGTTTGTTTTCAATAATTTCTGTTCGATTTTTTAAGAAAGATCAGTTCCATATTTTATTTCCCAGATAGAATTGAGCTGTATTTCTTACATTCCTTTGCAGAAGTCGTAAATGGCAATTGAAAAAGAAAGCGAGTATTGTTTACTATCTTATTAGAACTACATCATATAAGATAGCAAGATGAATCCCCTGGAAGGCATGCTAAGGATTGATTGGAGATGACTTGGTAAACGAAGATGATCACAAACGAATTATTATTTAAAAAACTGGCGGCTCAAATCCCTGGGCTACTCTACCAATACCAAATCTCGCCAGATGGAAAAGCTTCCATTCTTTACATTTCCGAACAAGCAACTGAAATCTTTGAACTGTCACCATCTTCGATTCTAGAAGACTCTAGTTTGATCAGGGATCGAATTCATTCAGAGGACAAAGAATCCGTAGCAAACGCTTTTCGAGTTGCTCTTCAAACAAAACAAAAGTATGAACAGACCTATAGGGTTGTACTGCCTGTAAAAGGAGAGCGTTGGTTATTTGCAAGCGGTCAACCCGAAGCTTTGGAAGATGGCTCAGTTCTGATTCATGGATTTGTTCAGGACATAACAGAACGAATAAAAACAGAGCAGATGTTAGAGGAGAGCAATCTTCGTTTATCCCTAGCGGCAAAAGCAGGCGGCGTTGGTGTTTGGGATTACAATGTCAAAGAGAACAAACTCCTTTGGGATGATCAAATGTATGCCCTGTATGGAATCTCTAAGCATACTTTCTCGGGCGTTTACGATGCTTGGCGAAACGGTTTGCACCCAGATGATTTAGCCCGTGGAGACCGAGAGATCGAATTGGCGCTTAAGGGTGAAAAGGACTTTAACACTGAATTCAGGGTGAATTGGCCAGATGGTTCTGTTCACCATATCCGAGCTATAGCG
This sequence comes from Leptospiraceae bacterium, assembly GCA_027485405.1. GTDB lineage: Bacteria > Spirochaetota > Leptospiria > Leptospirales > Leptospiraceae > Leptospira_A. The sequence continues at coordinate 37,207 of JAIXRB010000211.1, forward strand.
ACTATCATTCGAGATTCCGATGGAAATCCGGAACATATGATTGGAACCAATTGGGACATAACAGACAAAAAGAAAGTAGAGACGGAACTCATTAGAGCAAAGGAATTTGCTGAATCCGCAAGCAAAGCAAAGTCAGAATTTCTCGCCAACATGAGTCATGAAATACGCACTCCTTTGAATGGGGTGATTGGCTTTACAGACCTTTTAATCAAAACTGAGCTGAATGCCATTCAAAGAGAATACTGTAATAACGCAAATACTTCGGGCAAAGCTCTGTTAGGAATTATTAACGACATTCTAGATTTTTCAAAAATTGAAGCAGGTAAGTTGGATTTGGAGGTCATAAAAACTGATATCATTCAATTGATCGAGGAGGCTTCAGACATTATCAAATATCATGCAAATGCAAAGAACTTAGAACTCCTTTTGAATATTGAACCGAGTTTACCAGAAGTTGCAAATGTCGATCCAGTAAGGCTAAAGCAAATCTTGGTAAATCTTCTATCGAATGCCGTCAAATTCACTTCGGAAGGTGAAGTTGAATTAAAAGTTACATATACTCCAATTCAGGAAAATATGGGAGCCTTCCATTTTTCAATTCGAGATACTGGAATCGGAATCAATGAAGAGCAGAAAGCAAAGCTCTTCCAAGCCTTTGCGCAAGCAGATAGTTCAACCACTAGGCGATTCGGTGGAACTGGTCTTGGATTGATCATATCAAAGCTCTTGGCTGAAAAGATGGGCGGAGATATAAAGATTGAAAGTGTTTGGGGAGAGGGAAGTACCTTTTCTTTTTCTGTAAAAGCCCAAACTCAGTTGAAAAGAATAGCTTCTAATGAGAACCTTTCCGAGCCTTTGACAATACACAACGTACTTGTCATAGATGACAATGCCTCCAATAGAAGAATCTTAGAAATGAATTTTAAACACTGGGGGATTGCTTATACCGAAAGTGATAGCGGTTTCTCAGCAATAAAGCTGTTAGAAAAACAGAAGTTTGATTTGATCATTGTGGATTATCATATGCCTGAAATGGACGGATTGCAAACAATTCGTTTGATCCGAGAGACCTTGAATCTTTCCGCTCAGGAAATGCCCGTTATACTATTACATAGTTCCTCTGAAGATCAGACTTTGAGAGATGAATGTTTAAAATTGGGAATTCGATTTAGTTTAGTGAAACCAGTCAAAGCCCATGAACTTTTTCATTTCATAAAGAATATAAGAGTCCCCCGAGAACAAAATCAAACTGAAATTGCAATCCGAGGAAAGTGCACTTTAGAACCAAAAGAAACGAAAGAGAACCATACAGCAACGATTCTATTAGCAGAAGACGTAGAAATCAATATGAAGCTGATTAAATCCCTCATCAAAAGAAAATATCCAAATGTAAGTTTATTAGAAGCTGAAAATGGACTCAAAGCCGTGGAAATAGCAACAAACGCGAAAGTAGATCTTGTTTTAATGGATATTCAGATGCCC
>JAIXRB010000204.1 GCA_027485405.1 Leptospiraceae bacterium
ACTTCTTTGGATTCTGGGGCCTGTTTTTTTGTGAATCCTATGACAGCTTGGGCTATGGTTGAGCAAGGAACACGAGAAAAACACACAGCTATGGTTCAAACTGCGGCGGCAAGTGCTCTGGGAAAGATGGTGATTCGACTTTGCAAAGAAAGATCTATACCATTGATCAATGTTGTGAGAAGAAAAGAGCAAGAAGAGGCTTTGATTAGCATTGGAGCCGAAAATGTTCTCAATTCTTCATCTCCAAACTTCGCCAAGGAACTTTACAAAATTTCTAAAAAGTTAAATGCTACTTACGCAATCGATGCTGTGGCAGGTGAGACTGCGCAAATGTTAGTTGAATGTCTTCCGTACGGATCTAAAATTGTTTGCTATGGTGCACTTTCAGAAAAACCTTTCACTGTAAATTCAGGAATTCTACTTTTTCAAAACAAAAAGATCGAAGGTTTTTGGCTTTCTTCTTGGATATATACAATTGGATTAGAAGAGTTTCGACGACAGACCGACCTCGCTCAAAAATACATAAATTCGATTTTTGCAACTACCATTGCAAAACGATTTAAATTTGAAGATTTTCAGTCTGGCATGGATTATTATAAAAATAACATGAGTGAAGGTAAGGTTGTTTTTACTCCATGAAGCTTTTTCGCAACATGGGCTTTGCCATCATTGTTATTTGTTTTTTTTCTCAGGTCTCATGCTTTTACTCTGCAAAAAAGAATGCAGAACGAATCAAGAATTGTCAAATATCGTTTGTAAGTCTTTCTATTAAGCGACTTCCTTCGAAAGGCGCCGGTTTATTTCCGAATCTTCAAATTTCGCCCATCATTGAAATAAAAAATCCAAATCAAGAGGAAGTTGAGATCTACGAATTCGATTTAGATCTTTTTGTAATCGCAAACCAAGAGCGCGAACGTCTGGGAAAAGTGAAAAATTCAGAGCCGCAATTGATCGCTGGAGGGGAAACTCGCCAATTTGCATTAGCTATCGAAATGGACGAGGAAGAAGGACTGGATGTAAAAATAATTACGATCGGATTACGCTTGATAGCTTCGGCATCCCGCGGGGAAGAGTCAGAGTTTGAAATCAACGGAAATGTTTATATCGATTCCGGAATAGGCAAAGTGCCGGTGCCAGTTAAAGAAATCAAAAAGATCAGACTCAAGTAGTGGTGCGTCAGAATTTCTTCCTTTTACTAATTCTATTTTTTAACCTCCCCTTTTGTTTTTCTTGCAACAACACACTTTCCAGTAGTTTCTATGAGCCTTTGGAAGCCAATGTAAAAATAGCACAAGCTTTTGCTATAAAAGACAGCGCTTGTGGTTCATCTCATCGGATTACATCCTTTATTTTAGGTCGTGCCAAAATAACTAATGTAGATGCCTGTGTAAAAGCTATCGAACTTTTATCTTGTGTTCAGTGGAATGTAAATGACCCAACACCCGATAGATGCAAATCCATTAATTTTAAATTATAAAAATGTGGCGATATCTATTTACACTTTCACCGACAGAAGTTTGGGTTTTCACAATGCTAGGTCTTTCTGGCTTTGCTCTGCTAGTCTTTAGTCTAGTCAAAAGAAAACACAATCCAAAGTCCGTTGAAGAAATCATAGAATCCAAAAAGTCTCCAAAAAAATCCAAAGTAGAAAAAAGGGAAAAGGAATTAATCGTAACAGAAATTTTTGATTACAATGGAGTCAAAATCCTCCATGAAAAGGGAATTTATACTGTCAATGATCGTGGAATCGTGGCGCAACATTCTTCTTGGGATTCTCTGCCTAAGCGTTACCAGAGAATGATTTTGGAGCTAGACCAAAGAAGCCAAGGCCAGAAAGGGGAAGATTACTTTTTAGAAATGCTTAACGGATTTTATTATATTTCAGAACCAAACGGAAAGAAAAAAAGATACGATAGCATTGAAGATATTCCGCCTCGCATTAGGAAAAATGTAGGGCTATAGTTTTTGTTTCCAAAGACTGAGTTCTCTTTGTATATCAGACAAAGTGAATGGTTTACTCAAATAACTGTCCATCCCAGTTTCTAAGTACTTTTCTTTATCACCTTTCATGACGTTAGCAGTAACTGCAATGATATAGGGTTGATCAATCTTTGAATTAAGTCTAATCTGCCTTGTTGTTTCTATTCCATCCAAAACTGGCATTTGAATGTCCATAAAGATTAGGAGATAAGGCTTGGAAGTCAACATCTCCAGAGCAATGGCTCCGTTATCCGCTATGTCAATTTCGTAGCCAATTTTCTGGAAAATTTTCTTAGCTACTAGCTGATTGATGGTATTGTCTTCAACTAGAAGGATATTGTTCACTATTTCTGGAATAAAAGTAAATCCCAATTCTTCTTTTGCTTTCAATGAATTCGTATTTACCACAGAAGGAACAACCTGGAAGGGAACTAGAAAGTAGAAATGAGAACCTTGGCTTTCCTTACTTTCAAAACCAATGATACCTTTCATAAGCTCAACTAATCGTTTGCTTATTGCAAGTCCTAATCCAGTGCCACCGTACGTTCTTGTTATGCTTGAATCTGCTTGATAGAAAGGCTTGAAAATGGAATTTTTCTTACTTTCGGAGATGCCAATCCCCGTGTCTTTTACTCGAAAAATGATTTCCCAATCTTGAGTTTCCGATTCTAATTTCCTTTTTTGAAACTCGACGTTTAAGCTGATCGAACCAACGCTTGTAAATTTCAAAGCATTGCTCAAGAGGTTTTTTAAAACTTGGCTTAGGCGATTGGGGTCTCCCATCAGTCTTTCCGGAATCTCAGGATTTACCACAAAATTTAAAGTTAAAGATTTACCTTTAGCAATCGGCTTAAAGGCGTTTTCTAGTTCTCCTAATAGAATACGAAGATTGAACTCGCGAGATTCTAATTCGACCTGACCAGCTTCGATTTTTGAAAAATCAAGAATCTCATTGATTAGGTTTAATAGCGACTCGCCAGAAGATTTGATTACTTGAACCATTTCTTTTTGTTCTTTGTTCAATGAACTGGATTCAAGTAGGCTAGTCATACCAATCACTCCATTCATTGGGGTTCGTATTTCGTGACTAATGGTAGCTAGAAATTCCGACTTTGCTCCCGACGCGGCTTCTGCAATCAATTTTGCATCCATTAATTCTTGTTCGTATTGTTTTTGATCGGAAATGTCATTCCACGAAATCAAAAAAACCTCTTCGTCTTGAATTGTTAATCGATTTATTCTCGTAATGACAGTAAATAAATCCCCATTCATTTTTTTCTGAACCCACTCAAATCTATAAGAGCTTTGGTTCGTTGACAGAAATCGAGCAATGAGCATTGCTTTGTCTTGCGAACGAACTCCCGGTTCCTGGAATTCAGGAGAAAAATCAGAAGGCATTTTGCCAATAATTTCTGCTTTGGAGTTTGCTCCGAGTATTGCAATTGTAGAAAGACTACAATCGATAATTCCTTCTTTTTTTTTGAACAATAGCAATGGATCTAAAGAGTTTTCAAAGAAGATGCGGAATTTCTCTTCTTCATAGAGGATTTTTTTCTCATAGATTACTCTTTCCGAAATATCCTGAACAATTCCTAGGGTTTGGATAGTTTCCCCTTCTTCATTCTTGGAAAACGGAGTTACTCTGTCTAACAGATCTACGTAGTACCCTTTTTTATGCCTCATTCGATACTGAATGTCAATGGTGTGGCCTTTCTGAAGCGTAAGCAATTGTTGCATAGTATCGATGACTTTGGGTAAGTCTTCAGGATGGACTAAGGTTGCAATTACATTGGAGCCCATTTTTCTGATATCATCAGAGTCATAACCTAGAGTATGTGCTATTTCTCTATTCACATAGACATTTTTTCTTTCCTTTAAGTCGTAAAGATAAATGATATTTGGAACTGATTGGGCGATTTGTTCTAGGAACTTTTCTGAATCAGTTAGTTCTTTATCAACAATCAATTGATAGCTGGATTCTTGGATATAACAGATTGTATAGTCTTGATCGTTCTCGGTATAAGGGGAAAGCCCAATTTCCAGACCTATCTCTTCTCCTGATTTCTTTAATGCCAAGACTTTCCTTCCAAAGGACATATTCTTGTACTTAGGCGAATTTAGAAATTGTGTATGCAGTGCCGCATGGTTTTCTCTAAATCTCTCTGGAATGAGATCCACCATTGTTAGGTTTAACATCTCTTCTGCGGTATAGTCGAAGAGACGATCTGCCTTTGGATTGGAAAAAAGGATTTTCCCTTCTCGGTTTACAATTAAAACTCCAATGGGACCTAAGTGAATGATGGAATGGAGAAGAGCATTTTGGAATTCCATTGCATAGCTATCTTAGAAAATAGTTCTTTCGATAGAAAGCAAAAATAGGCTCACCCAGAATTCCGAGAATTCTGAGCAAGCCTAAGGAATAAGTATTTAAATTTGAATTCTCTTATGTCACAGTCGCAGGGACTTTTTCGCGGTAGGTAGTTTTGATGACTTGACCTAGCTTTTTACGACCTTCTTCCAGAACCTTTGCAGGCGGTTTTTTCAGATCCCATACAAGACCCATCCAGCTAAAGACTTTAATGATGTAGTAGCTTAGATCAATTTCATACCAATAGAATCCTTGGTTTACGCTCGAACAATAGTAGTGGTGGTTGTTGTGCCAGCCTTCTCCCATAGTGACCAAGGCTAGCAGAAAGTTGTTTTTGCTAGTGTCTCGTGTTTGGTAACGAACAGATCCATAGACATGAGCAAGAGAATTGATTGTCCAGGTTGCATGCCCAAGAAAAAAAGTGGAAACTGCATAACCATAAACCAACCAACCCCATCCACCTATCGCATACAGTAAAATAGAATAAAGCAAAGGTGGAACCCAGTGGTAGCGATCCAGCCAACGAAGTTCAGGGTATTTGTAAAAATCTGGGATCAACTTTGCTTCGTAATCATTGTATTCGTCTCTCAAAAACCAAAGCATATGAGAGTACCAGAACCCTTTCAAAGAAGGGGAATGTATGTCTTTATCGGTATCCGAGTATTTGTGATGATTTCTATGATGAGCCGCCCACCAGAGAACGCCTTTTTGCATCGCCATGGAACCAATCCAAGCTAGAACAAACTGAAATACTCGCGATGTTTTGTAAGAAGCATGGGAAAAGTAACGGTGGTAAACTCCAGTAATCCCAAACATTCGGAGAAAGTAAGAACCAACTGCGACCCAGAAAAGCTCCCAAGAAAAAGGAACTGTGAAAACAGTCAGAACCGTTGAAGAGATTAGGATGAATAGAAACAGGAAGAGCTTTGGGGCTTTTTCCTTGACAATGGGAGAGACAGTTGTAGCGGATTCCATGATTGGTCTGTGTCCCTTTTTTCTGGGTGGTTGCATTTTTTTTCATTCTTCTTGATTCCCATTTCCGCTAAGGTAGGCTGACCCTTAGGACAGCATGGAATCAAGGATTATCGTTCAAAAGTATGGGGGAACCTCCGTTGGAGACACCCAAAAAATCAAGAATGTGGCGAACCGCATTCAAAAATACCATGAGAAAGGGGAAAAGGTTCTAGTAGTCGTCTCTGCAATGGGCCATACTACCGATGAATTGGTCCAACTCTCGGAGCAAATCTCAAAAAACCCCCCTCGCAGGGAAATGGACATGCTTTTGTCCACAGGGGAGCAAGTTTCGATTGCCCTTCTAGCTATCGCACTCACAGAAATCGGAGTTCCAGCTCAATCATTCACTGGTTCTCAAATCAAATTAATGACCGATGGAAACTTTTCCAATGCCAAAATCGAAATGATCGATCGTACTCGAATCGATGAAGCATTTGCCCAAGGAAAAGTAGCCATAGTTGCGGGCTTTCAAGGAATTGATAAGGATGAAAACATTGTAACGCTCGGTAGAGGGGGAAGCGATACTTCGGCAGTGGCATTAGCGGCGGCATTAGGTGCCGACGAATGCGAAATATACACTGACGTAGACGGAGTATATACTGCCGATCCAAGAAAAATCCCCAACGCTAAAATGCACAAACAAATTACATACGAAGAAATGTTGGAATTAGCAAGCTTGGGAGCCGGTGTCTTGCACTCTCGAAGTGTAGAGCTTGGCATGAATTACAATGTAGTGATCCATGTTAGATCAAGTTTTCACGACAGACCCGGAACCCTAGTCATGAGCGAGGACAAAATTATGGAAAAAATGAAAGTAAGTGGAGTAACTTCCAAAGGTGATCAAGCAAGAGTTACGATAGCCGATGTAAAAGACAAGCCTGGTATTGCGGCAGAACTCTTTACTCAGCTTGCCAAAAAAGACGTGATAGTTGATGTTATTGTGCAATCGTCTCCTCGCAACGGCATAAACACGATTTCTTTTACTATTTCTAAGAAAGACATACCTTCGGCAAAACCTCTCATCGAGTCCTATGCTAAGGATCATGGAAACGGAAAAGCAGAGATTGACGAAGAAATTTCGATAGTAAGTGCTGTCGGTGTGGGAATGAAATCTCATGTTGGTGTTGCGGCAACAATGTTTCAAGCATTGGCTTCCAAAGGCATAAACATTGAAATGATTTCTACTTCAGAAATCAAAATCTCTTGTGTAATCAAACAGAGTCAAGCTGAAGACGCTGTAAAGTCCTTGCATTCCGCGTTTATAGGTTAATTCTCTATGCGAAGACTGGTTATCATTTTCTTTTGTTTAGGAATGATCACTGGTCTTCTTGCCTATGAGTCCTTGAACCAGGTTCTAGCTATTGTAGGAACCAAATCCATAAGCCAACTTGAATATGAACAAGGTGTAGAAAGATATAAACAAATATCTAAATATATGCCACCTAATCGTAAAAAAGGTTCGCTTCATTCTCAGGTATTGGATTTTTTAATTGATCGGGCAATTATAGACATAGTTGCAGAAGAAGAAAGCATTCAGGTAAACGAGAAAAGAATTGAAGCAGAAATTCAGAAAAGAATGGATTCTCAGGGAATCACTGATTTAGAACAATTTAAAAAAATCATCGTGCAACAATACAATGCACCTTACGAACAGTGGATCGATGATCTGCCTTTTCAGATCAAAAAGTCTCAGCTTTTGCAACTTAGAATTACGCCAGCCCCTCCTTCCGAACAAGACATTTTGGCTTGGTACAACAAAAACAAAGCCAAAGTAGGTTTTGAGTTTAAGTTCCGAGAATTTGTTTTGTCGCCTCTCAATTCATCCGTAGATGAAGAGCAAAAGATCTTTCAAGAGTTAAATGATATCCGAGCTAAGTCTATGAAAGATCCTTCATTCTTTAAATTAGTGGCAAGTGGTCCGCGAAATGAATCTCGTTCCAAATCTTCTGGCGGTTTGGTCAATTGGATTGCAACTTTTGAGCTTTATAAAACGCAACCGATCACGGCATCGATTCTCAATCAAGTGGGGCCTGGCAAATTCTCAGATGTGTTTCGCGATGATAGAAAAAGATATTGCCTGGTCTTTGTGGAAGGGATGAGACCCACCCCCGTTGATTCAGTTAGAAAAGGTATCCAAGGGCTTCTGTATCGAGAAAAGGAGCAGTCCTCTTTTGAAGAATGGCTTGCGGGAATGCGAAAGACCACATCCATTACTATCATTGATCCTGTTTATATAAAAGAAAACAATATCACAAATCCTGAAGAAAAGTACAATCCAGACTAATGCCAACTAGACTCAATTACCAGCCAGCAATTGCCGTTGTTTATTTGGATAAGCAATCCATATCTTTTTTAAGACGAAATCCTGGCTGGAATCTTTGGAAAATTTTTATCGAAAAAGTGCATACAGTTTTTCCTGAATTAAAGTTTTTGATTAACGCCAAAGAACTGTTCGAAGATCATTCGCCAAATATATGTAAAGCCGAGAATTTGGAGCTCTTTTCGAGCGAATTGACCGAATTGCAATTTTTAGCGAAGGTTGGTTTGCAACTTCCTAAATCAAAATTCGACGATCCAGATTGGGATGAAGTTTGTTTCCTTTATTTTTCTGGAATCAGTCCCTTGGTTGATTTGAAGTTGATGGCAGAATCCTTTGAACGTCACAAACGATATTTTAGCCAGTATTCATATAGTGAAAACCTACCAGAAGGTTTGATACCCAAAGTCTTAACTAGAGAATTCCTCTCTTCCTTACCAGATGCGCTCAGCTCGGACACTCACTCGTTCTTTCTGAAGAACATCAATCAATATGATGTGGATATATTTTTTGTACCTCCAGATCTTCGTCAGTATCGCTTGGATTTTAGAGTTTCAAATTACAGAAATTATAGTTTAATTCTCAAATTTTTGGAACACGTTGCTTCCAAGGCTTCTTTGAACCAAATTGAATACGATGAAATCCTTCCACTATTAGAAGCTAATCCAAGCTGGTTTCGAGAAGCTCCATCCTATATTGAATGGGAAATCATCCAAGCATGCGAACTCAAATGTACTTTTTGCCCTAGGCAAGATATGGATCTTTCTAAAGACGGAACATTTGTTTCGTTAGAAGATGCTTCTCGTTTCATTTCAATTTGGTCAAAGGAAATTCTTTCTGACTTTACAATTGCATTAGGTGGTAATGGCGAACCGTTTCTACATCCAAACTGGAAAGAAATTGTCCATTTGATTTTGGACATTCCTCAATTGAAAGAATTGATCATTGAGTCTGCACTCTACAATGATTTTGATTCCTTAAGAAATGAACTAATAAAAATGCCTGAGACAAAAAAGTCTAAATTGAGTTTTATTGTGAATCTTACTACGTTGAAACCAGATCGATATTCAAATCTTTATGGCGCAGGATTGCATAAAGTTGTTCTTGAAAAGATCAAAGACTTAAAATCTATTCTCCCTCCCCAGTCATTGAATGTACAGATGATAAAGATGCTAGACGTCAAAGATGAGATTGAAGAATATTTTAATTTTTTTGAAAAACTGGGCATCAATGTAATTCTACAAAAATACAATTCTTTTGCAGGGAAGCTCAAAGAAAAAAGAGTAAGTGACCTAACTCCCATTCGTAGAGAGTTTTGTTGGCATTTAAATCGAGACTTGTATGTCAATGCAGATGGAGGTGTTGCTATCTGCAAACAATTGCAATCATTTACAATAGGGAACATGAAATCAGAATCCTTTTCAGATATTTGGAAAAAAGGAGAGGTTCACTTTAACAATTCATTTCTTGGAAAGCACAATGAAATCCCAGCGCCCTGTTTGAATTGCGATGAGTGGTATACCTTTAACGCTTAAGCCTTTTGCATTTATTCAGGCAAGGCTGGGTTCAACTCGGTTTCCTGAAAAGATTTTACAAACAATTCCAGTTCCAAAGTCGCTCGGATTTTTAGGTTTCGATGAATTAAACTTACTGGATCACATTCATTTACGGTTAAACCAAATTTTTCCCTCGGAACAGATCATTTTTTTAATTCCAGAAAAGGATGAAAAGTTAAAAGAAATTTTAATCGATAGAGGCTATCTGTTTTTCTTAGGTTCAGAAGATGATGTACATTCGCGCTTTGTTTCTGCGGCAAATCACTTTAAAGCCGAGCATATCATTCGTTTAACGGGAGATAATCCATTTATTGATCTTATATCCATAGAATTACTCATTGAGTCCATGTTTTATCATATTGGAAAAGACTACTGCATTGCCATGTCGGGCCTACCTCTGGGTATGGGCGTGGAATGTTTTTCTAAGTCTGCCTTAGAATCTGAACCCAAAAATGGCTGGCAAAATCACCACAAAGAACATGTTAGTCTACATATCAAAGAAGACTTGGAAAGATTTACGGTTCGAAGATTTGACCCACCTCATTTGAGGGAAGATTTGGTATCGCATTCACATAAGATTAGAATGACGATCGATGAAGAAAGGGACTTACTTTTACTTAGAGAAGTGGCATTGCTTTGTGCCAAGGAAAGACTCTTTTTTGGGGCAGAAGAAGTTCTAAATCTGTTTGTGGAAAATTCTTCTCTATTTCAAAAAAATCAAGATGTTGTTCAGGTTAAATTTGATCTACCCAAAGAAGAAAAATCCAAACAAACTATTTCCATAGTCTATGGCGAAACAAAGACTTTTGGAACCGGTCATTTTGAAAGAATGAAGAGTATAAATATGTTCCTTCAGAGCAATGGATTTCAAGTTTCATTGAGTAATGTCGAAAAGCAAAATTCTTTGTTACAGATTTGGGACAAAAGAGATTTACTTCCCAACCATCCCCGTTCGCTTTGCTTGGACAATAAAAATGCAATTTTAGAAAACCTTAAGATTCAGAATATAGATCTTTTACCCCATCCTTCCAATTCGAGCGGCGAATCTGTAATTCATTTCTATACCTCTCCCTTAATCGAAAATTTTCTAAATTTAAACCAAGATGGTAAGAGAGAACACGATGTACTTTTGTATTTAGGCAATCTTGAATTGGTTTCTGTGCATTTGTTTTTAGAGAAATGTTATCCGAGATTTCTAGATTGGGGCTTTTCCAAGGTTCATCTGATCACCAACTTGGAAGACAAAGACTTCTCAGATTCAGTGTTTTTACCGGAATCATTGGCAAACCATTCATTGAAAATTCAGATTCATAGGAGACTGTTTCGTTCTCAATTTTTAAATATTCTATCCAAGTCAAAAGCCTTTGTGTCTTACTTTGGTATCGGTCTTTTAGAAGCCATGTATCTTGGCAAAGAGACTGCCGTATTTGGAATAAGCCCTGTGCATAATGAATTAGGAGAATTTGCGAACCAGGTTTTTAAAATTCCTTATTGGGGTAACCTAACTCATTCATTATCTTTGATTGAACCTCCCGGAAAAACCGAATGCATTCTTAAAAGAGATGCAGAAAAACCAATCTTGCAATGGATTGAAAAAGAATGGGTAAATCTTTGAAAAGTTATTTGAGCACTTTAAAACTAGTTTTTTTTCTTTTCCTATCTTTTCAGATTTTTGGAGAAGACATACCCAAAGAAACGGAACTTTCAGAAAAAGACATTTTAACGGCAAAGCTTCAACAAGAAGCAGTAGGAAGAAATATAATCAATGCATTGCGTTATGGAAGGTTTGCATTAGCAGAATTCGAATGGAAAAAAATTGAAAACTCCAATTTGCAGGAAGCAGAGTATCATTACCTAAAGGGTAGTCTTTTCTATTCCCGGTTAGAATGGAACGATGCAAAAGCAAACCTAACTAAGAGCTTAACACTAAACCCTAAGCACGAAGCCGCAAGCTTTCTTTTGGGAATGACCTATGCTCAAGAAGACAATTGGGTAAAAGCAAAAGATGTGTGGGTAGACGCTTTAGATCTTTCTCCTTACAATCCATTTTATTATTACAACATAGGGGTTGCTCACTTTGTTTTAGGTGACTGGAGCAAGGCTATAGATGTTTTAAAAAAAGCAGAAGAGTACAAACCCAACTATGCCGAAGCTCGAATGTTGTTGGCACAGTGTTATGTGGAAAACGGCAATTTAGATCTTTCGAAAACTATCCTGGAGTCTATTTTAGAATTGGAGCCTAGAAACGAAAAAGCTCATAACTTGCTAGGAAGAGTGATATATCAAATCAATAGAGATTCAAAAAAAGCTCTAGTGCACTTAAAAAACGAAAGAACCCTGGGTTGGCGCGAACGAAAAGTGTACGGAAGAAGTTTCTTTGAAATGAGAAACTGGAAAAGAGCCGAATCCATATTTCGTTATGTGGCATTTTCACCCTTTGCTGATGAATCTGACGAAGTTTTGTATTTGAACATTTTACTTAATTTAGGCTGGGAAGAAAAAGCCAATGAGTACTTTAGATTTGCAGAAACTAAAGTTAAAAACTCATCTGTTATAGGAAACGCGTATCGAAGCCTTCTGGTGAGCCACGAAGGCAAGACCTTACTCTATCACTATTTTAAGACTAGATAGATTCTGTTTTGGGTTGAGTGAATTTCCACTCTACAGCAACGCGGATTAATTTTTCGTTATCTTGTATATTCAATTTAGATTTGATACGAGATCGAAGGGTTTCAATTGTAGAAGCCGCTAAAGTCATATTTGCGGCAATTTCTTTGATTGGCATACCGTCGCCGATCATTAAAAAAACTTCAAGTTCTCGATTGGAAAGTTTATCAATAGGATCTTTCTCTTCTTTTTGGGAATTTCGATAAACATGCCCGAGCAATCGTGTTGCTTGGGAAGAGCTAACAAAGTAATCTCCTTTGATTACGGTTTGAATGGCTTCCACAATCTGAGTAGTCGTGTCTTCTTTGAAAACGTAGCCCATTGCACCTAATTTGAAGGCACGGTCCACAAAAGTATCATCTGTGAGCATACTGAGTATAATTACCGCTAGGTTGGGATAAACGCTTCTCAATTTTTTAAGAAGCTGTAGCCCGTTTTGATTTTGTTTGAGCTGAATATCGATAAGAACTAAATCTGGCTGAAGTTTTTCAATCTCCTCTAGTGCTTTTTCAATAGTATCAGACGTTCCAATACACTGCAAATTATCTCCAGCATTAATTAAAGTTCGAAGAGCATCAACAATCAAAGGATGATCATCTACTATATAAACATTGTGCTTCATTTTTTAAGATTCCTTTAAAGCGCTGATCATTTCTTGAGTAGCCTTTTTACCATCTCCAAATAACATTAAGCAATTTTCCGCTATAAACAAAGGATTGGGAATTCCCGCAAATCCTGGGCTCAACGAACGTTTGATAACGACAACTGTTTTGGCTTTGGAAACTTCTAAAATGGGCATGCCAGCGATCGGTGATTTTGGGTCTGTCTTGGCAAGTGGATTGGTAACATCGTTCGCTCCATTGACTATGACTACGTCCACATTCTCAAACTGAGAATTCATTTCATCCATTTCTTTCAATCGATCATAAGGAATGTCTGCTTCGGCCAGTAGCACATTCATATGACCAGGCATTCGCCCAGCAACTGGGTGAATCGCAAAGGTTACATCAACTCCTCGTTCCATAAGCAAGTTGTAAAGATCTCGGACTGTATGTTGGGCTTGCGCCACGGCCATTCCGTATCCTGGAACAATGACAACCGTCCGAGCAATATCTAGGATCATTGCCACTTCTTCGGGGCTAGTAGATTTAATCTTTCCAGAGTAAAAAGTACCATCGTCCTTCATGTCTTCTGCTACTTCACCAAATCCTCCAAAGAGAACGTTCGTAAGACTTCTGTTCATAGCTTTGCACATTATTTGAGTTAGAATAATTCCAGAGGCTCCAACCAAGGATCCTGCTATGATAAGGACGTTGTTGTTTAGGACGAAACCAGTTGCTGATGCGGCAATTCCAGAATAAGAATTCAATAAGGAAATAACAACGGGCATATCAGCTCCCCCAATGGGAATTACTAAAAAAATGCCTAAGAGCAGACTGACTAAACCTAGAATCCAATAGACTGATTCGTTTGTAGGTTGTAAAACCTCGTAAACTCCTAAGAATACACATAGCAAACCAATTAAAATCTTTACCAATTGGTCACCAGGGTAACGAACAGCTTTTTCTGTTACAATGCCTTGGAGTTTACCAAAGGCAACCAAACTACCACTAAACGTAACTCCACCGACAATTGCCGAAAATGCGATAGAAACAATTTCTTGGTAATCGGGCTGTGTTGCATACCTAGAGATTCCCATCTGCAATGCGGCTCCCGCAACTAGAATAGAGGCTATACCGCCAAAACCATTTAGCAAAGCAACCAACTGCGGCATTGCAGTCATTTGAATCTTTGCTGAAAGGATAGCGCCAATAAGTGACCCTATTAGAATGCCTCCGAGAATCCATTCGAAGCTGACGATCTCTTTATCAAAAAGGGTAGCTACTACAGCAACCAACATTCCCAGGGCTCCCAAGAAATTTCCTTTAACGGCTGTTCTTGGATGGGCTAGGAGTTTTAGACCGATGATGAAAAGGGTAGATGCGATTAGATAAGCGATGTTTAAAAAGTGGGGGTGGTGCATATTATTTGTCTTTTTTCTTGAACATGCCGAGCATTCGCTGAGTGACCAGAAATCCTCCGACCACATTGATAGTAGCAAAGATCACTGATGCCAGCCCAAGAATTTTCGTTAGGTTATTGTCTTGGATTCCGGCCGAATAAAGGGCTCCGATCAGCGTAATTCCAGAAATGGCATTAGAGCCAGACATTAAAGGAGTGTGTAAAATGGGGGGGATTTTGGTAATTATCTCGAATCCTACGAAAATGGCTAGGACGAAAATAGTAAATGCTGTGACGAAGATTTCCATGTAGATAGAAAAGTAGCCGAGGCACTAGCCCAAGGAAACCAAAAAATATGGATACTGTGAAAAAATTGTAGGGCTTGCAATTTCACCTAAAAAACCAACTAACGGAAAAAAATTAGCCTCCAAGCAGCTTACTGATAGCTTGAAAATTTAACAAAATGTGTTAGATGTCTTCGCTAGCTTCATATAAAATTTGTTTGAAAAGTTTTTCAGTTATCCACATTCCACTCTCCTTTAGTTTCAACAAAAGAGATTTCAATTCAAGAATTCTTCCTTCTCTTTTAGCTTGGAGCAAAACGCCTAAAACGCCAATACAGGGAAGATTCTTTTCAGAAGCTACAATTTCCGTGATAAAAACTTGTTTATACATTTCTTGGAGAAGCGATAGTTTTCCGATCTTAGTTAGAAAAATAAGAGCACTAGTATCAGAAACGATTACGTACAATTTCTGCTTCTTTTCTAACGTCTTCGATGGTATAATCTGGGGTTTGGTAAAGATGCACAGCTAAATTCATTCTTAGTGCTAGTTCATCCAAATGAAGTTGATCGGGCAGTTCCAATTTCAATGTGGTGGTCATATATGGATCTGACTCCATAGAACTCCGTTTGTCCAATCCTTTTCATGTCCAAAACAAGATTTCAATCAAAATGGGACATAATGTCTGTTCGCAAAACGGAACCAATGAAAAAAACTCCATTCGTGAATTTTTTTTCATTGCATATTTCTAAGTTTGGCTATGATGTCCCGCATGAAAAAATCCCAAATGAAAACCATTATCGAAAATCAATCGGACCTAGCTCTCTGTAAGAAGGGTAGATTAGACAAATCGCAAGTTCGAAAACTAATTGTGAACCTCACCTTAGATCGGCAAGAGCCCTACTTGTATCTTTCAAAAACATTGATTAACCTTCTCGGTTTGAAACCTGTTGTTCCTATTGCGGACACAGATGCTTGTTCTTTGAGCTATTGTAAACTTTTTGGGCCAGTGCGAATCTACGCTTCAAAACAAGTTCTATATGTAAGAGAAGTCCCGGACGGATTTCCTCCTAGTATGAATGCCGATTTGTTTATAGATTCAAAACCAGCAATACCAAAGGAAGCCAATAAAGTAACAAACTTGCCTAAGAGATTCATAAGCGACTCTGACTTACAACGCAAAGCCGCTTAAGGATTGAGAAGGGCAAACAATGAAACAACCTGAAGAAAAATTCCTTTTGGCAAACCATGCAGACCTATTACAATATAAACGCGGATTGATTCCAAACTCTGACATTCGTTCTGTTGAAGTTCATTTAGAATACCGAGAATCTTGTATATTTCTAAATTTAAATCGAAGCTCAATCGATCAGCTTGGTATTCGACCTGTTTTTCCTGGAAAAAGGTTAAGTGGAACAAGCGGAAAAGTTAACACAATTCTTTATGGTCCAATCCATATCCTAAAAACGGGAGATGTACTTTTCGCTAAGGTTATCCCTGAAGGAGAACCTCCCAGTATGGAAGTAGAATTGATAGAACCAGTTGCAAAAGTAGCCTGAGGCTTTTGGTTAAAAGAACAAGGATCGAGCTGAACTGGGATAGCTTTGCCTTCTCAGTCACGGTTTTCCATGGTTTGATTTCAATAGACAAAGCTTTACGAAATGATTTTATGAAAAAATGGAAGATCTGGATTTTAACAAAGCGACCTCATATCAAGAATGGCTAGCAATAGCTAAACAGATTGATGTCAAACAAGATCGCATCTCTTGGCGCGAACAAGACGAGTCTGACATTTTCCACTCGCAACTTCTACGAGAGCATATCAACACTATGCGAGAGTATCGAGCCACAAAAGAAGGCTTGAAACTCATCGATGTTGTCCAAGAAAGTCTATCCAGACATTCTTGGGAATTAAATAGCCCAGAAGTCTATACCCAAGCCCATTCTGGAACAAAGAATATAATATCAGAATATTTTAAAGAAATAGAAGACTCGATCAATTATATCTGTGACAATCAATTTTCTGGAATAACAGATAACGCCAAGCTCAAGATCTTTGAAGAAGGAAATCGAATCCATGGAAATACGGCTCTTATGCTCAGTGGAGGAGCTTCCTTTGGAATTTATCATCTAGGTGTTGTTAAGGCTCTTCATGAGCAGAACTTGCTCCCTCGGATCATTGCTGGATCCAGCATGGGTGCAATCGTTGCCGCCGCCGCTTGTAGCAAAACGGACCAAGAGCTTAGAGACTACTTTGCAAATCCAAAATCTATTCATCGAGTTGCTATTAAATTGAATGAACTTACTAATATTGTGAATGCTGGTTCCATCATGGATCCAACCCAACTAGTTGAGCACATTCATAATAATGTAGGAAATTTTACATTCAAAGAAGCATTTCAAAAAACAGGACGAACGCTTAACATATCTGTCTCGGCCACTCGAAAACGCCAAAGACCAAGGGTGCTAAATCACTTTAATACACCTAATTTACTTATAGAGCAATGTGTGTTGGCTTCTTGCGCCATCCCAGGAATTTTTCCGCCGGTTTCACTATTGCAAAAAAACAAAGCTGGAGAAGTGATCCCGTACATGGAGTCTGAAACTTGGATTGATGGTTCAGTACATTTGGATATTCCTATGCAAAGAATTATCAGGCTAAATAATGTAAGTCGTTCAATCGTCTCTCAAGCCAATCCTCACGTGATTCCATTTGTAAAGGAAGAAAAGAAACAAGGTATTTTGCCATTTGTTCAGGACTTGATTTCTTCAACTGTGCAAGCACCACTTTTGAAATTCATGGACTTAGGAGTAGATCTCTCGGAAAAAATGCCTTGGCTCTCAATTGTGGATAAAGCTCGATCTATGATTGATCAAGAATATAGTGGAGATATTAATATCTATTATCCTATGACCTTGAAATCAGTTTCTAAGATAGTTTCCAATCCAACCCAAGAAGAATTTGAAGACTATATTCGTAAAGGAGAGCTTGCTACCTGGCCTAAAATCGCTTTCATTCGGGATCAGATGCATTTAAACAGGGTATTAGAAGGTTGTATTCAAAGGCTAAAGAATCGTTAATGATAAATATGGAATTGAA
Organism: Leptospiraceae bacterium; assembly: GCA_027485405.1. Lineage (GTDB taxonomy): Bacteria > Spirochaetota > Leptospiria > Leptospirales > Leptospiraceae > Leptospira_A. Next base: position 17,286 of record JAIXRB010000204.1, read on the forward strand.
TGGATGATTGAATATGCTGATCTCTGACGGAATTCGGACAATCCAATTGGTTTTTAGTTAAGTTAATAATATGGTATTTAAATTGAGATCAATACGAATCCCCTTACTACTATTTTTCTTGATTCCCATTTCCCTTCAAGCGAATGATAACTCTTTGTTACAGCTATCGAATTCAGTGGGAAAGTTTGAACTTTCACCTTATGTATATATTCTCGAAGATCCCAAGCATGTCTTATCTATCCAAGATGTTGCTTCCAAAGCCTACGAAGATAAATTCATAAAGAACAACGATATGACACCTAATATGGGATTTACGGATTCAGTTGTTTGGGTTAAAATAAAAATAAAGAATTTAGATACTTTTGATAGTAGATGGATATTACAAGTTGCATTTCCGTTAATTGATAATATCCAACTATTTGTACCTTTAAAAAGCGATTTCGAAAAAATTGAAAAAGGAGCAGTTTTCCCGTTCTCACAGAGAGGAGCAAGGCATAGAACATTTTTATTCGATATAGATATTTTGCAAATGGAAGAGAAAACGATTTTTCTCCGATTTGAAAATGAAGACAGTATGCAAATTCCATTGTTGATGTGGACTCCAGAGGCTTTCAGAGTATATGATCATGAAGAGCAATTCGGTCTTGGCATTTATTACGGTATCATTATTGTTATGGCAGCTTATAACTTTTTCCTTTTCCTGAGCTTACGAGATAAAGGTTATGCCTATTATGTTTTATACATGATTTTATTCGGATTGTTTCTAATGTCTCAATACGGTCTCGCTTATGAATATTTATGGCCCAATTTTCATTGGGGAGCTAGATTATTGAATCCAGTATTGGCTGGATTGCTTGAAGCATCGATTCTAATCTTTTCAGGCTATTTTTTGAATTTGAAAAAACCGTTTCCGACTTTGGACAAGGTTCGAAGGAGCCTCATATATGTGTCCATTATCGTATCTCTGAGTAGTTGGTTTATCCCACTTTCCCTTTCAGTTTTATTTGTTATCATTTTGGGTCTAGTTACCGCAATCTTTGTTCTCACGATTGGAATTCTTTGTCTAAATTCAGGCTATAGACCCGCGAAGTATTTTCTCGCGGCATTCATTGTATTAATCATTGGAGCTATACTTTACTCTTTAAAAACGGTCGGAGTACTTCCAGCCAATTTTATGACAAATTTTGGAATGCAAATGGGTTCTTCTATCGAAGTGACTCTACTTTCACTCGGTCTTGCTGATCGTTTGAATGTATTAGTTCAAGAGAATGATTTAGCCCAAAAGCTACTTTTAGCGAAGCAAGAAGAAGCATTTAACAATCAGAAAGTACTCACGGATTCGTATGCTAGGTTGGTTCCACAAGCGTTCATTAAAATCTTAGGCAAAAGTACAATTTTAGATGTTAAGCCTGGAGATCAGATTCAGCAAGAAATGACTATTCTTTTTTCGGATATTCGCTCATTTACATCCCTTTCTGAATCTATGACACCGAAAGAGAATTTTGATTTTCTCAATGCTTATTTAAAAAGAATGAATCCAATCATTGAGAACTCTGGAGGCTATATAGATAAATATATCGGAGACGGAATCATGGCTTTGTTTCCAAATTCAACCGAACATGCCTTAATTTCTGCAATCGAAATGAAAAGAGCTTTAAAGGAATATAATATTCATAGAGCGGCTTCAGGGTACAGGGATATTCGAGTCGGGATAGGTATTCACATAGGAAAACTTACCTTTGGAACGCTCGGAAACATGAGCAGAATGGAAGTGACCGTTATTTCGGAAGCTGTAAATCTTGCCTCAAGAATCGAACAGCTATGCAAAGAATATGGAGCTCAAATTTTGATCAGTGAACTTGCATTTCAAAAACTTCAAAATCCCGAAAATTTTTTAACTCGTGTTATTGAAAAAAAATCGATTCGTGGAAGTCAAAAATCCATCAAAATCTATGAAGTACTATCTGCAAAGTCCGAACAAGAGCAAATACTCTATCAAAAATCACTTCCTGATTTTGAAAAGGGAGTCTTAGCTTATGCTAACAATGAATTTATCCTAGCAAAATCTTTCTTTGAAAAAGTTATGGAGATCAATGAAGGAGATTCAGTCTCTAAAAATTATTTGGAAAGAATAGCAAATTATACCAAATAAACTTTCTGCTTGGTTTGATAGAGATACGGACAGATTCTAGAGAATAAGAAATCGCTCTGATAAAACGAATAGGAATCATTAGTTTTGAATCATCCAGATCCCGCGCGCCATCAAGGAAGCTGAAAGTATCAATCCGATGAGAAGAATTGCTTGTAGAAAAGATATATTTCGAATAACGGGAATGTAACGATTCAAATGTTTTGTTTCAAGTGGCTTTCCTTTAATGGTAATGATTCGCCATCTGATAAGAATTATCATAGGAAAGATTTCCAATACAAAGATGATGAGAAAAAAACCCATTTTCATATAAAATGAAAAGTTTTGTAAATAAAAGGCTGAGCCTTTTTCATAAGGCAAAAAGGCCCGCATCAAACCGCTGCCGACTAATAAAATTGCTGAGATTCCCCAGATATTATCAGCCGCGAATATTCTTTTAGTTCGCATTTCATAACAAGCCCGAATACGTTGAAACAAGCCTAAAAATGCAAGTCCTAAGCCTAGCATATGAATAGTTGAGAGAATGGCAGATATGTAGAGATTGTTCATTTAATTTTTAACTCCTAAGTAGCGCGAAGTTGATAGATTTTCAATAAGAATTCGTCTTACTTCATCGATCGCCAATGGATTTAATTGGCTAGAGTGACCACCTCGAACTATAAATTCAGACTTCATGCCCTCTAAATGCGCGCTAGAGTATTCGACGACACCATCGTTGCCTTTCTTAGGGTCTCCATTTTCTTCGTCTGGAAGGACAGCGATGATGGAGTGCCCAACGATACTTGGTGAAAGCGAGATTTCGGCAAGAGTTTGAATCAGAGGATTCTTGGGCGACATACTGTCAGCACTTGTAAATATTTCTGTACCGTTAATTCCCATGGCTCGTTTAACATCATCAGACATGTATTCTAAATATTCCTTAGAAACTTGCAGAACATTCTTTGGTAAGGTTACAAATGATCTGAATAAATTTCTAACCCAATCTTTGCTTAGGTAGCTTCCTCTATGGGGTGTACTCATAAAAATAACAGTTTTTACGAAAGGAAGAGGCTTAATTACTAGTAATCTTTCAAGCCGAGCTCTGCTTTCTTTTGGTAGTTTTATTTTATCAAAGTTTTTCCCAGTGATTGCCTTTACTAACAAATCGCCAGAGTCGACGGCTGTTAATTTAGTTAAAAGGCCTCCTTGACTGTGGCCAATTATTACCATTTGCTTCAGAAAACTGTTGCTTCTTTCAGGATCAAGAATCCTGGTTTTTTCTGTTAATGCATCTCTAAGATCCGCCGCTGAAAATGGAACACCTTTGTTACTTGAATAAACAAAATACCAAAATTGATATTTTGAACGAATTTTTGGGTCAGACATCAAAGTATTGAGCATTTCAACCCACCAAACAGGACTACTAGCAGTCCCGTGAACTAAGACAACAGGAATTTTTTCTGGATGAAAGTTATCTTTCATATACAAACCGTCTGAAAGTTTGCTCTGTGTTTTTCCTAAGAATACATCTAAGTTCAAATCAAATAGATCAGAACCTTCTACAGCATAAGCAAGTGGCGCTGTGCTATCTGTTGCTAAAGGCAATTTTCTTTTCCCAATCTCTATTGTATTGCTTTCAGAGGCTGGATAGAGTTCGATAGTTGCTTTGACAGTGCCTTTTTTCAAATCCTGAATTCCACCATTTACTCTAAGGAAGGCGGTCATTGGAAACACTGGAGTTGAAATCATATTTTCAGCCTTAGCTCCGACCCCAATAATTGGAATTCCAGCCCCGTTCGATCTATTTCGAACCGAAACACCTCGTGGTAAATATTGATCAGAGGGCAAAAAATTTTCAAATGCATTGATAGGCAAAGGAAGACGAGAAGAATCAATTTCAATCTTAGCCTTTCCAAAAGGAAGCAAATGTTCGCTTGATTGCAAATTTAAGTTTTTTGATGATTTTTTATACAATGCTTGTAAAAGCGAGTAGTTGTAGAGGTCAATCGCATTGCGTTCACTTCGACTGTAAGAGAAAGACAATGTATTGTTTTTATCAAAAGAAAAATAGTGAGCATACAAAGCCGACAATAGAAAATAACTAAATGCCGCTTCTTTTTTTTTAGAGCTATAACTGTTTCCCAATTCACAGGCATACAGATACGACATTTCTGCTAAAGTATAAAGTATGTCTCGCCTATCGTCTTTCAGAGCTAAGTCGTGTAAGTCGGAAATACCTGCACTAGGCTCTCTTTCAAATTTTTCGAGTAGAAAGTGACGATATAAAACAAACTTAGCATCGTCGCTCAAAACTCCCTGACTCAAAGGATTTGCTTGCGAGTATTGATAAGCTTCTTTGGCGGAGACCAAATCCACTCCAACTGGGGTTCGTATGGCACAACCTAAAACGAAAAGAACGAATAGGAAACCAGCGAAAACTCTTATTTTTCTAAAGGGACTCATCGAACTCTTTGATTTGATCTCTTTATCAAAGCATTAATTTGTTTAAAAATTGGTTTAAAGGAAATACATTTTTAAAAGTAGCCACACTTTCTTGCAGAAAATTCTTAGAAAGCAGATCAGAATCTTTGATCTTTTTTGCTACGGCAAATCCTTTGTATTTCAAAAGCTCAATTTCCGGATGATCCTTAGCAAAGCCCTTGGGTGCTGTTTTTAATTTTTCAGCATAAAATTCTGTTCCAAAATCCTTTTGAAAGGATTGTGCATGGATTATTTTTTTGAACGATTTTGCATCTTTTATAATAGAATCTCGAATATTTTGCAATGATTTTGGATCGGGCTGGTAGCATCCTCCACCTAGCAATGAACCTTGAGGTTCGATATGCAAATAATAACCTGTACCTTCTATTTTTTTATCACCTCCTCTCATAAAAATTCCCAAATGTGTCTTATATGGGCTTTTGTCCTTTGAAAAGCGAACGTCCTTATATATCCTAAAAATGCATTGTTTTGGATCTACACCTTTCACACTCTTATCAAATTTTTCAATTTCAGTTAAAAAGTATCCAGTAATGGCAATCATTTCATTTTGAATTTCATTGAACCATTCTTTGTTTGCTTGAAACCAATCTCTATTGTTGTTGTTGCTCAATTCTTTCAAAAATTGTAGAACTTTTTTATTGATCATCATTTCGAGCCCGGTCTCCTTTGGATTTTTCTATCTTCTAAAAATGACTTTGAGACCATTTTTTTCCTATTAAATGACTCCTCAATCAAATCTTATAGATGGTGGAAAATACAGTATTCTGTCTTCTTCAGAAAGTACTCGACAACTATTGATTTCAGAATGAGATTTACTTAGAATCTATATATATAGCTTATCAACGGATTCAAAAAGAAGGAGCAGATTAAAAATGGAATTCATTGTGTACGGCTCTTTATTTCTAGGTATCATTGGTATTGGTTCTTTACTCATTTATTGCCTAACTTGGCTAGCGCTTTCATTTAGAAAAGTTGGTACCTTTATTGTCTTTTCTGCGACATTTGGATTTTAGTTAGCCTCTATCTATCAAACTCTTTCGGGTTGGAAGTATCTTTTTGAAAGAACCAAAGATCCGTTTGCAGGAGTGGGCGGAGCTTCAAATATTGATTTTGGCTCAATCCTTTCTAAGGGAAAAACTTCCGATCCTCAAACAAGCGATAATTATACAAATTCAAACCCAAATGCACCTACAAGTTCCGCTGACAAAATAGAAGGTAAAGGTGGCCAAAGTGCTGGCGGGGGAGCTACTGGCGACTGGTGATAGGTTGAAATATACTCGCATTAAACATGCTGGCTTCGGGGAAAGGGTATTGAAGTTGAAAAGAATCACTCACTCAGCTGTCACAAAAAGATACAGTCCATAAATAATAAAATAAATACTCATAAGCAAGAAACAAATTGTTATAAAGTTAACTTCGAAACAGAACAAGGCAAGTGAAAGAAATAGCATAAACCCTTGTATGCCGGTAGCGGTAATAAGAGGTGGGGCCGCTTTTTTAAAATGGCCCTGTTTTAGAAAGGTCCGTATTTCAGAATACGTATAATTAGCGGTTTTTTTGTATTCAAATCCGCCTGAATAAAAGACGGAATCAGGGTCAGTCTTATTATCATAGTATTGAATGGTTGTTTTACCTCTGACACTTAGCATCCAGACTAGTCCGATTATAAAGATGAGGAAAAAGAAAATCGAAAGAGATATTGATAAAGAAATCATAGACATAGGCAAATGCTTAGCTTTTTACTAAAAAAATCAATTATTATTCAAGGAAAACTTTCTTTAAATTCTTCAAAAAACTATAGAACAAAAGTTAATCCTTCAGTCTATAAATTTGTATATAGTTGGTTAAATTCTGTTCCCAAAGGTAACCTTCTGGATTTGAACTTAATGTCATTCGCGGTGCAAATTGATAGTAAACTAAAAATTCTGCTGATTGCTTTTCATTTTGCATATAAAGCTGTACTTTTTTTCGATTAGATAAATATTGTGGTACGTTAGAAACCACTGATTTTCCTGGAATCAAATTTCGGAGAATTCCTACATCATGCTCAGAGATTCCTGGATTCATATAGTCCCTTTTATAAGAATATGCTTTAGAAAAAGGACCGAACCAAACAAATAGAGCCAATGATATTAGTAAGGATATCCCTCCAAAAATCCTTTTTGATTTTAGCGAGAATTGATCCATAACTTCTAAGAAACAAATTAAGATGATCGGGACAGCAATAAAACTATGGTGGGTAAATGGTGTTTTGTTGACGATGTTAGAAGATAGAATAGAATATAGAAAATAAGGTAATAAACAAAGTATCAATCGACTCCTAAATTGTAAGA
>JAIXRB010000012.1 GCA_027485405.1 Leptospiraceae bacterium
AAAAGATTTCCAATTTCAGAAATCTTTTTGCCTTGGAGAAAGAGGCGAAAACTTTCTTGGAACGGTTCTGGCACCGAATCTAAATAAACCTTCCAGGCTTCAGTTAAACTGATTTCATTTGTGGGTTTAGACACCAAAGCCAACTGGACAGTCTTTTCTTCAAAATACTTTTTCTGCTTTGCTTCTTCTTTCAAACACTTAGCATTCATTCGATTGGATTCATTTTTTGCTATTGTATACAACCAAGTAGAAACCTTGGAATCTCCACGAAACTGCTTTTTCTTTAGAGCCTTAAAAGCTCGAAAGTAGACTTCTTGGAAAACGTCTTCAGTGTGCTCTTCGAATCTTTCGATTAGTGTTTCACCAATCGCTCGCAAAACGAGCCCCTTTGTTTCCGAAAGGAGCTCTGAGAATTCTCTACTCAATTTAAAAATCGATTGGAGACTTTTTCAAGAAGTTCCGCAAACTCTTTTCTTTGTTCAGGAGTCAGGATAGCATGAAATTCCACTAACTTTTGCTGTACGAGTTTTCTCATTTCGGTCATAGAAGCTTCCCTATCATTCCCCAGCTTTTCGATAGTTTTTCCATCCATTTTATCTGCTCGAACCTGAGTCAGAAGAGACTGCATCCAAAGATCATTTTTAGGCTTTAATTCCAAATGCTTTGCTACAATTTCCTTTTTCATAATCTCAAGCTTGTCTTCTTGCTCTTTCGTGAGGTCCAGTTTAGAAGAGAGCTTACCAGCTACCCAATCAGCACGGCTCTCAAAAGATCGCTTCCAATGACAGTTTGTAAAAACCAAGAGACTGGCAGTTCCTAAAACTAGAAAACTTTTCCATTTTTTATTCATATTTCCATCCTTTTGATGCAATACGACCCTGGGTTTTGGCAAAAGGTTCCCGAACGGATGTTTTTTTTAGGAAAAGACCAGCCAGAGTGATCCAGGAATTTTCCCTTAACCATCGAAAAACTAGTTTGACATTTAATTACATTATATTGAACTATATGAGAGAGAATATATGAAATCCATTTTTCACCCTGCTTCTGAAAGGGGTTCCGCTGATTTTGGTTGGCTAGATAGCAAACATTCCTTCAGTTTTGGGCATTGGCATAATCCCTATAAGATGGGATTCGGTGCCCTCCGCGTCTTAAATGACGACATCGTAGCGCCAAGCATGGGCTTCTCGACTCACCCGCACAATAACATGGAAATCATATCGATACCTCTTTTTGGAGAACTGGCTCATAAAGATAGTATCGGAACCAATGGGGTGATTCGAACCGGGGATGTGCAAATCATGTCAGCTGGTACTGGAATAAAGCATTCTGAATTTAACAATAGCCATGAGAAAAAAGTGAATTTTCTTCAAATCTGGATTTTACCTAAGAAATTGAATATAGAACCACGATATGAACAAAAAACCTTTTCCGAAAAAGATAGAGAGGGGAGATGGCAAACTATTGTTTCACCAAACAGTGATTCTTCTGTTCAAATCAACCAGTATGCGTACTTATCCTTAGTAAAACTAGAGCCCAAGGAAAAAATAATCTATGAAATGCATTCATCCGGCCAAGGTGTGTATTTCTTTTTGATATCTGGAAAAATCAAAATTGAAGACATTTCAATGGAACGAAGAGATGCCCTAGGAATTTACGAAACTAAATTGCTTAACTTGGAATCTGAAATTAGCAGTGAAATTTTAGCTATTGAAGTGCCTATGTAATTCCTAACCTGTATTTTTTTCCTAATGCCCTTGGTATATAGCCACAAGAACTATTGGAAAGGTTTAAGTCTGGACCTTATAAGCCGCCATTCAGTCAAAAAATCAGTTTTAAACTAAAGGACGCCTTGCGAAAAAGAGTCTTAAGGACCGCCTGGACCACAAGCTTTCTTGGAAAAATCATAGCGGCACTGACTTGTTCCTCGACACTTCCATTCGTCTGTTGTATTTAAACACTGTCGAACTTTATCCGCAGGAATTTTGTTTCCCGACTCATCGGTATAAGATCCATCGGCACTGTAACCAAGGGTCCAATTTCTTTTTTGACCAGTATCGCCCTTGAACATTGAGCTAGGCGAGGTATCAGCTATCTTTGATCCATTGGGGAAAACATTGGCAATGGGAGCAAAAACCTCAGGAGGAGGATTCATTGCTGTAAAGGCAACTTTGTAACAGTTCAATGATTTTCGAATTTTACCAGGATACCATTCGCCATCAAACCATAAAACATCGACTACTTCTCCTGGTTTTCCTGCTACTCCTTTGCCTTTTGAGTCTCTTTTTCCGGCAGGAGCCATGTTTGGTTTGCCCTGAACGTCAGTGGAACCATCACTATCATAAGTTACTTCATAGCAAGTTGTAGTTTCTAGAACTTCGGCTTTCCAATATTCCTCCCGATGTAGAACATCTACTTTGCTACCCTTTGCAAAGCTTTTCCCTTGCGCCAACAGGGACAAATTGAATATCAAAAGAAAACTACCTAATACGTTGAATAAAAGTTTTAAAATCATAAGTCAAAGTGAACCGAACGCGGTGTCCAGTTTCAATTCTTTTTCTACTAAATTTCGGTCTTTTTCCAATTTCCCTTGGTAAATAGCCACAAAGTAAAGAGCCCTACTAAGGCTTCTGACCCCATCATTGCCCAGAAAACTCCTTCATATCCAAAATCCATTGTTTTCCCTAGAAAATATGCCAAAGGAATTTGCAAACACCAGAAGAACACTATATTGATTTTGGTTGGAGTCATAGTATCCCCTGCCCCATTGAATGCCTGTGTAGCGACCATCCACCAAGCATAGATAAAATAAGAATAGGAAACGATCCGAAGCCAAGTTCCACCAACTTCGATAACTTTCAAATCATCCGTGAAGAAAGAAACAAGTGTATCGCTAAAAATAAAATAGAATATTGAAACAAAAACAAGAAACCCCATATTCCAAAACCCTACAATCCAGACCGAACGCTCCGCACGATCTGGCTCCTTAGCTCCTAAATTCTGCCCTACTAAGGTAGCACAGGCATTGGACATACCCCATGCAGGCATCATCGTAAACATCATAATGCGAAGGGCAATCGTTGCTCCTGCAACTGTAGTGGCTCCAAACTCAGATAAAATTCTGACAATGAATATCCAACTGCACATGCCAACAAACATCTGTCCAATACCTCCAACAGATGTCTTTAGTATATTCCAAATGATTGAAAAATCTAAACGAAAATCGGACTTTCTGACTCGGATATGCTTTCCACCTTTGAAAAGGACTACCAATTGGAATAAAATTCCTGCGCCCCTTCCTATGTTTGTTGCAATGGCCGCTCCTTCTATTCCCATAGCCGGAACCGAACCCCATCCAAATATAAACAAAGGATCCAAGATTAAATTGATTCCATTGGATACCCATAGAACCCGCATCGCGATCGCCGCATCACCAGCCCCGCGGAAAACGGCATTGAGTAAAAATAATAAAATGATGACTGCGTTTCCACCAAGCATCCATTGAGTGTAGCGAATGCCATATTCTAGTGTCCAAGGATCTGCTCCCATAAATTGAAGCAAATCCTTAGAAAAGAAAATTCCGATAAAAGAAATTGGAAGAGAAACAATGAATCCGATGAAGAGACTTTGAGCTCCTGTAACAGATGCATGTTCTTTATCACCTTCGCCAATCCTTCGCGCAATGATCGCTGTGACGGCAGTTGCCAAACCCATTGCTAAAGAATAAAGTAAGAATAAGTACGTTTCTGTTAAGCCGACAGTTGCGATAGCCGAAGGGCCCAATTTACCAACAAAGAAAATATCAACTATGGCAAAAACGGATTCTAATACTAGCTCCAAGATCATTGGAATCGAAAGTAAAAATATTGCCCTACCCATTCCGATTTTTGTATAATCTGCTTCAGAGCCCTCGAGTGCTTCTTTGAGCTCTTTCCAAAGGATTGCAAAGGTTAGTTTATTTTTTGAAGTGGTGTTCATTCTAATTAAATCTTAATTCTTCAAAGAAGCCTGGTGACCAGGATAGACTCTAATACCCTTAATAGAATTTGCGAGCTTCTTTAGAAAAAACAGACTATCTCGATTCTTTTCGGAATCTTGCGTAAATGATCCTGGAGGGACTTGGTTCAGCCAACCCCATTGCGTATGACAAGTGTCTCCCAGAACCAAATGCGATTCGGTTTTTCCTGGAATAAAGAAAGCAAGGCTTCCTTTTGTATGACCTGGAACATGAATTACATAAAAAGAACCATCCCCAAAGAAATCTAAAATGGAAGGCTGATTCGTATTTTCACCAATTTCTAACTCAATTAGATTTGGTTTTTCGCCTAATAAGCGATTACTCGAGCCCTGGACAAAAGCATTAATAAATGTCCGATCTTTAGTTTCACCCGTTCCAGTGTAGAAGGGAGTTGAATCTGGAATTTCTTTGGCACCCATAATATGATCCAAGTGCAAATGAGTAAAAAAAACTCCCTTCGGAATGATCTTATTCTGATCTAGAAAATTCTTTGTTGTTTGGTGAATTTTCAGTTTTTCGAAATTCATCTGGGAGGCAACTATAGAACTTACTGGAGGTTTTCTACCTGGAAGAAATTCCTCGCTGATTCCAGAATCGATGAGAAACGTTCCTTCTTTCGGATGTTGAACAAGATAAAAATAAATAGATATTGGTTCCTCTTTGTCCTCCAATCCAGTCTCTTTAGCTTTTGGATCTTCCAAATCGATAAGTCCTTCTAACGGAACGGCCCAGTCTGCGGCCTTGATTGCTGAAAAAGTGACGATTGGATTCTTTGCATTGATCGATTCCAATCCCAAAAGATTAGTTTGCTTTTGGCTTTGCGAAGAGTGTGAAGTAATCCTGCAAAAGCAAGATATGAATAAAACAATGTTTAATAGAATCAATCGAAGAATTGATCTTTGAATTAAAAAAAAAATTGTTCTCATTATTGTGTCTCCTTCGGCACATACATTAATATAGGTTCTTTGACACCTAGTTTAGAATGGATTTGCTTGAGACGAATGGAAAATGCTTCGCTGACCTCTTGCCATTGACCAATGATCTTTGAATCGCTCTTTGTAAAAACATCTTCAGCAAAAACCATTCCTTCTTTTATTTGTTCTATGGTTAGGCTCTTCACATCTTTGGAATAGTCCATATACATAGTCTTTTCCATCGCTGATAAGAATTCCGGTTCTAAATGCTTTTCGTTTGCATGCAGGTATTTGATGAATTCAACCGGGTTTCTAGACCTTGATTGGATGGATTCAAATTCTATTGCCGCTCGCAAGATATGCGAACCAAAAGGTATTGATTCCTTTGATGTTAAGTTAGTAGAATTTTCGTTTTTCGAAAGATCTGGATTCCAATTCTGATACTTGACTACTTCCGCAATCTTTTCCAAACGCGGAACATTGCTCAGCAACTTTGCACCGAACGTTGGATGGCTGTCATACTGAAGCCTTTCATCTGGAGAAAGGTTCTTGCCTTGGACGATTTTTTCGAGAGTTTCATTGGGAACCATAATTGTTCCAACCATGGAAAAAAGAGATGCCAACTCGATTTCCCAAGTATTGTCGTATTCTAATAAATTCGCAATTGCTTTCGCATACCGCTGAATCCGTGTCACTCGACCAAAAATTTTGGGTACAAGAAGAGTCAAAAGGTTAGATAAGACTTTCACACTTCCGACAAAAGTTTTTTCTAGCAATTCTTTCTCAGTTAGTTTTGCCTTTTGACGAACCAACGCATTGTTCATCCTAGCTTCCAAAATCTCTGGCTCAAAGGGCTTTGGAATGAAATCCTCAGCGCCTAACTGAAGACACTGGATAATATTTTCTGAGTCATCACTTGCACTCACCATTAACACTGGGAGATCCTTGAGTCTTTCCTCCGATTTAATCCACTTTAATAACTCGATCCCGTCCATTTCAGGCATATTGATATCTAGTAAAAGTAAAATCGGGATTTGCTTTTTCAGTATTTCTTGGGCTTCTTTACCATTGATTGCCATTATAGATTGATAATTTAAGTCTCGAGTCAGTGCTTCCAAAATTAATCTATTGTCTTCACTATCATCTACAATCAAAACTTCTGATTCGTTAACTTTGTACATCTTCTACTTCTTCCTCGGAATGTAGATTGCGATAGGTTCTCTGATTCCGATTTTTTTATGAATTAGGTGAAGTCTTTCTAAAAATGCATCGCTAACTTCTTGCCATTGCCCAAAGATTTTGGAATCTGTTTTAGTTAATACATCTTTGGCAAAGACCATACCAACTTTGATTTGAGTAACATTTAGAGGCTTAACATCCTGGGCATACTCCATTTGCATAACCTTTTCCATAGCGGCTCGGATATCACTTCGGAACACTATTTCTTTAGCCTTTAAGTGAGTTGTGAATTCTGCTGGATTTGCAGACTTTCGATGAATTATTTCAAATTCCATTGCCGCTTTTAAAATCATAGACCCATAAGGCATTTTACTGTCTATTTCTGTTGTTG
>JAIXRB010000221.1 GCA_027485405.1 Leptospiraceae bacterium
GTTCCTCGATCATTGGAAACGAAAATTTCACCAGAGTCTAAGGCAAATAAATCGTTGGGGCTTGTCAATGAGGCATCCCAAAGTGTTTCTTTAAAATCCCAAGTCCCCAACTTGTTTCTTTCGAAGACTTCAATTGTGTGTAGTTTAGGTTCAGTTAAAGTATGTGAAATGACATAGAGTGCCCAAATCCCTTTTCTTTTTGCAATACTGATTCCATGTGGACGAAAGTTGCTCGGTTTGGTGACCAAAGCTTCTTTAGAATTAACTAAAGTTCCATCTAATCCCAATTCAATCTCATAGATTGTGCCTGTGGATGGAAAGTCTCTTCGATTGTGGCTAGATACCAGCATTCGGGCTTTGCCTTGTTCAGAATAGTTTGCAATATCTTCTGGCCCGACATAGCCACTCGTTTTTTGGCAAGCCTTCAAAGGAATGGATTCTAGAGCAGAGCGACAGCCAACGAGTGAGAACGCGAAAAAAAGAAACAAATAGAGGAGATTTGGGTTCATTCGCTTAAAATCGCAATTCCAGAGGTTTTAAGCACTCTTTTTCGAGGATTTGGGAAAAGAAATGAATTGATTTGACTTTTTTTGTGCACTGCAAAAAGATGGAGGCAGAAGGAAAACCTCCTATGACAAATGTGGAAAACAAATTACAAGAAATCGTGAACGCAAGTATCGGAGCTGTAAAGACTTCGAAAGAAGTTTGGGACAAGCTAGTAGTCGATCTTGACCAAAAGAGAAATCAGTTTGAAAGCAATTTCAAAAAACTGAAAGAAGAAGGCGAAAAAGACACCAGTGCCGGAGCTTTGAAAGTAAAAGTGGGCGTTGCTTGGGGTATTGTTCGTTTCGATGAGATGAAAGACAACATCGTAAACTATTTTAACAAAGAAAAGGAAGAGAAGAAAGAATCCTAAGCCGATCTCATACTCTCAAACATCCTTCCCTCGCCTGGTCGTAGAGATCCTCCCTATGACCAGGGGCTTTTTACACTAAAGCTTCTTTAATATCCCTTTCGAATAACGATAATATGTTTCTGTAATTCTCTCAGGTCCTTCTGTATAATCGTACGTGGTTACTTTCACAGTTTTCTCAGGAGTGATTTCAACGCTGTTTCCAGAATAACCATCAAAACCAGAATGCATTGCTGAAGAGTAGGATCCATTCTTGTAGCCTAACAAGTTAGTGTTATTTCCACCTCTTTCGCTAGTGGTAGCTAGAATTTCAGGATAACCATCATTGTCTAAATCTTCAAAAACAAGTTCACCTGGAATCTCGCCAGATATGATCGTCGAACTTGCTTCCCCTCTTTGGAGCAGGTATTTGCCAATGTACAAATCTCCCCCTCCATTGCTGTTTTTGGAACCAAAAGCCACTTCTAAAAGGTGAAGGTTCTTGCTTTCTCCTCCCTGTGTTAAAGGCGAAAGTGTTGTGGTCTCAAAGTTGATACCATTCGCATTTTCTAAGCTACGAAGTGCGGCAATGTCTTTGGGCTCGAGCGAGGTGTTTGCAGTTTTTAAAGTATGTTCCGAAAATTCAGCCGCAGTTAAAAATTTTCCTTGGCTTGCTTCAATCCAACCAGTTGCATAATTACTACATTCGTAAGATCGGTATTCATACATTTCAATTAAATAGTATGATTTGCCGTTTACTTCTGCTTTGGAAGTGACCACTCCGAACTCATCTTTTGATGGAAAATACTTAACGTCCAAATAACCGCAATCATTCTCTGACGAGCCCTGCGTTTGAACTTTTGTTCCATTGGGAGTAGTTGTAAAAACTGGATTTCTTTGAACTAAAAAATATCCAGATAAAGAGATTTCTCGTCTAGCGACAGCTTGCTTAGCTTCCGCTTCTGAATACAAATTGATAAACGAAGAAAATGCGAAACCTTTCTTTCCATCTTGGTATTCAACTTCTAACCAGTTTCCTCGATTGCCTTTTACTTTCTCTTCTAAAGATCCTTTAGATAAAATGCGAACCAATGTAAATTGAGGAATCAAAGTGAGGGATTTTGAGGCTAGGTCTGGTCTCTCTCTTACATTTAAGTTTGTGGCTGTTACAACTCCAAAATCTTCCCTTTCTTCTGGCTTGAAAAAGATACTTACAGTTTTGTTTAAAAGGGCTTCATCATAGCTGATAAATCCAGTTTCTCCTGATTTTGTCGCTATCTCATACCAGAATTTCTTATCGCCTAGCTTGGGATCGGCTATCTTTTCTTTTAAAACGGAAAAAGATTCATCTTCTTTGATTACAGTTACTTTGTTTTTAAAGTCACCTGGAGCCTTCCAAAGTGTGACTCCATTCGGGGAAATGACAAACCCGTAAAAAAGACCTTCAGGTGCTTTCTTTTTGCAATCAGCAAAAGCAAAGAGTAATAGGAGTAACGGTAAAAGAAATCGGTTCATAACGTTCAGAAATAAAAGAAGGAAGGAAAAAGGGAAAGCAAAAACAGAAGAGTTAGGCAAATAAAATCAAAATCCTCGGAGTGACCGGATTTGAACCGGCGACCACTTGCCCCCCAGACAAGTGCGCTACCGCTGCGCTACACCCCGAGGAATTTCTTACATAGAAACAGAGGGTAGGAGTTTCGGTCAAGTTACATGTCGATCAAATCAGGAGAAATGGCCCAAAGGATCTGACCTTGGTCAAACTTTTCTCGAGCAACATTGATAGCCATAGATGAGCCTGGCTGAAAAACAATGTTCTCAGAAAATTGATGATTGCCGAGAAGCTTAGCCGCAAATTGAGTTATATCTGGATTGTGACCAACTAACAAAATTGTGTCTGAGTTAGAGAAAGATGTCAAACAAGTTAAAAAATCGCTACAAGATGCACCTGCCGATAATTCCGAAGAACTGATTGGTTCGCCTTCAAAGCCAATTTGGCTTGACAATATTTCGGCTGTTAAACGGGTGCGAAGATAAGGACTGTGGAAAACTTGAGTAACTTTGAGATGAGAAGCCCTGATGAACCGCCCGATTTTTTCAATATCGGCTGAGCCTTTTTGGGTTAGAGATCGACCGGAGTCTGGATTGAGACCTCCGCCGTTTTCTGCCTCTCCATGACGAACAAGGATAACCTTCATAAACTTAATTACATTGATTTGAACTTAGCGATATCCCATAAACAAAAAAAATGCGAATTTCTTGCGATTTTTGTCATGGCTCCTAATCTTCCCGTATGAGCGAAAAACCCTATCGACCCAACGTGGGCATGGTTGTCTGCAATCGTTTAGGCCAAGGCATGGTTGGGGAAAGGTATCAATTTCCAGGTTCTTGGCAGTTTCCACAAGGCGGAATTGACTCTGAAGAAGATTATTTGCATGCCGCCAATCGAGAGCTATATGAGGAAATTGGAATAGATTCTGCAACATACGTTGGCGAATATCCAGACTGGATTGCCTATGATTTTCCGAGTGATCTGAAACTCTCGGGCGAACTGAAAAAGTTCAAAGGCCAAACCCAACGCTGGATTTTGTTCTTTTGGGATGGGCAAGAGTCCGATTGTAAGCTAGATCTTCACGAGAGAGAGTTCTTGTCTGTTCGCTGGATGGATTTTTCGGAAATACTTGAGAAAATAGTCCCGTTTAAAAGACCGATTTACGAGCAGATTCTTCCCGTTTTTGAGCAAATGATCCGAAAATATATTGCTAGTCTCTAAAAAGTCAGGATTCTAAAGACAAGGAGTCATCTGTTGGGAAAATCCGAAGAAAAAAGGGCACGAATTGTTGTGCGGGGTGTTGTACAGGGAGTTGGATTCCGGTATTATGTCATGCAGAAAGCCCAAGAAATGCGCCTTAAGGGCTATGTTCAAAATCTACCAAACGGCGAAGTAGAGGCTGTTGTAGAAGGGGACAAGCTTTTCATCGATGATATTTATAGAGCAATGCAAAGAGGACCTACCAAAGCTAAGGTGAATGATCACGCCATTCATTGGTTAGATCCCAAAAATGACTTTAGGACTTTCATGATCAAAAGGTAAAAAAATGAAATACCTTCTACGTTTAGTTTCTTTGATATTTTTAATCTCCCTACTACCCGATTGTAGTACTTTCAATGCGCGAAATGCCCAGAGTAGCTTGATCATCATTCAATTCACTCTACAAAAAGATGAATTGTTGTTAGATGAATTCTTGGACCCCAGATTCCAAAAAGTCACCTTGCAAAAAGGAGACCAGACTTTCGAATACAATGAGAATTCAGAAAACTACTATTACTTCCAAAACTTGAAGGAAGGTGGTTACGAAATTGCTGATGCCGTCCACTTGCTGAATCGTGGAGCTACTGATTTTGCCTTCGGTTCCACCAAACAACCGCCAAAAATTGATGTTGATTTTGATAGGAAGTTGATAGAAGCTTCGCGAGTAAACCTAGATCCAGCTACCATTGTTTTTATGGGAACATTCAATGTACGAGTAAACTTTAGGTTCCAAGAAGAAGACCAAGTGATTGTACGCTATTCAAAGACTCCAGAAGAAGAAAAAGCCGCTCTGGAACATCTGTATAAAAATTTCCCTCGATCGTCTTGGGGACAAAAAGCCAAAGCAAAGCTGAAGGGCGGAATCTAAAATTTCTTAGATCTTAACCGATCGTAATCAATTCTCTCTCTTGCAGATGCGGTAGAGAATTGAAAGAAACCAGAACCAATTTGTCTCCTTGTTTTTCATAAACAGATAAAGAGGTATTGTGAATGTTTTTCATATAAGGAAGCATCTCATTTTCAGGACATTGAATCGAAAGTCCAATTGTTATTGCAACGGGCGTTGCGGAACTGACAACCAAAGTGCTGTTTGCGGGCATTAGGTTTCCAAAAGCAGTACGAATTCTGGAGCAATACTGTTTAAAAGTATAGGGCGGGATTTCTCCCCATTTTTCTTCAGTCCATTCTTTGATTACACGATGGATCACTTTTTGAAACACAACTCTAGCCTCAGGGTTTTGACCCTCTTGCAATTCTTTGAATCTTTCATACAAATCAGAAAAACTCGAGTCCGTCTCTCTTATCTTACTCGCGATAGTGAGCCAGAGCCTGGATTCAAATTCATTCCAATTTTCATCTTCACTGATAAGATTGGGAGTGCAGTTGCCTTTACTTTTTAGCTCTGTCAAGATCTCTTGTGCTGTTTGCTTTTGCCTCACAAGAGTGCCCGTTATACAAGCGTCAAACTCAATTCCCATTGAATGAAAGTATTGCCCAAGTTTTTTTGCTTGGTTGCGACCAAGTTCCGTAAGCTGATCGTAGTTCTTTGACAATCGATCTGCTTGCCCATGTCGAACCAAATACAATTTACTCATTTGCTAAAACCAAATTCCCTAAACTTACTTTGTTAAATTCTCTAAAGAGTATCTGGGATTAGCAATTTTCAGATTTTCTCTAAGTCTTTCTTTGATTTCGATGCCTGCTTGGGAATTAGGACTGCTGATTCCTTCAGATCTGATCTTTTGACTGAGTTTTGTCTGACTCTTTCGAAATTCCTGGACTTCCGTTGGACTGTAACCATTTTCGATCTCTCTTACCAAAACACCCAACATGTTCCAACTTACCAGTGTTTTGTATGAAATGTCTTCTTTGTCTTCGACTAGCGGCAGGATCTCTTTCATTAGAAAATCCTGGACGGCAAGGATCAAATCCTTTGCATCTGGTCTATATTGCATTTTCGTATTCCTCCATCAGTCGAATGGCTTCCCATTCCATCTCGGCTGTTCGCCTTCCAATCGCTAAAAGTTCAATTCCTTTGTCTTTTCCTGAGAGATGTCGCTCTGCTTGCTGGCTTGAACCAACTGCCCATCTTAAGTTTCCCATGATTTCCCAAAAAAGGACTCGTTTGTGCTGAACGAATTGTCCACTGTGATTTTCATAGGCAGAGTAAAACTCTTTTCGAGAAGCAAAACCCCCAGCTTCCTTATTTAATTTTCCAAATCGCCAGTCGCGCATACAAAGCCAGGCAATGTCCTCATAGGGGTCTCCCCAGTGAGCAAATTCAAAGTCCAAAATTCCTTCCAAGCCTCTGGGACTTACCATAAAATTGCCAGTTCGGAAGTCGCCATGAACCAGTGTTATTTTGTCAATGGAGGGAAGATTTTGTTTGAGCCAATTCAAACCTAGTTCGACGGCAGGATGAGGTTCAGGCAGGGAATCCAAAGTATTTCGTAAATTTTCAATGCAGAAAGCTCCGTAGTCCTCTTTTTTGACAAAAGCCAATGAGGAGGGTAAGAACGATACTTGTTCTTCCGTAGCTTCTATGGAATGGAGAAGTGCTAAGTTTCTCGCTAGATCTTCTGCGAACTTAGTTTTGCGATAATCAGCAATCGAAGGATCTTTTACGATAAATCGACCCGTTGCTTTGCCTTCGATTTTCTCCATTAAATAAAATGGATCTCCCAAAATCTCTGACTTGGATTCTAAAAGAATAGGTTTCGGTGTTTTGACTCCCTTTAGAAAAATAGCTTCTGCTACTCTGAATTCATCTGCTTTGGATAGTGATGAAAGTAAAGAGGCTCCTTTATCTGTGCGCAAAACAGCTTTTATGTTAGCCTCTTTGTCAGATAGCAACATGCTAAAGTTTTCCTGGCAAGCTCCGCCTGTTAGAGGCTTGCATTCGGAAACAAAAACTTCTTTATTCCACTTCTTGGTTAAGTAAGAAGTCAAAGCGGATTCAATTTCCTTTACGTCCTTCATGCTTCCCATTTCCCAGATGTGAAATTGCGACCTATTACCATTTTATGAACTTCGCTCGGTCCATCTGCAATTCTGCTGGCGCGAGCATCTCTATAAAACAGCTCCAAAGGCAAATCTCTAGAATAGCCCTTTCCACCACAAATCTGGATCGCTGTATCGATCGCCTTACACAATGCTTCGCTCACTTTCCATTTTGCCATAGAGATTTCTTGCCTGGCATCTTTCTTCTCTTTCAGGATCCAAGCGGCTTTCAAAGTCATAAGGTAAGCCATTTCAATTTCAGTGACACATTCCGCAAACATCCATTGTATGCCCTGGTGATCCGCCAATTTGGACTGGAATACTTCACGGTCTTTTGCATACTCCCTTGCTATGGAAATTGCCCTACGAGCCATGCCAGTCCACCGCATACAATGCGTCAAACGAGCTGGGCCTAGTCTTTCCTGTGACAATTTGAACCCTTCCCCTACTCTGCCCAATACCATTTCTTGTGGTACAATCACATTTTCAAAATTCAATTCACAATGTCCACCAGGACCGTGCGACCCCATGACTTCGATTTCCCGAACCATCGTATACCCCGGTGCGTCAGTAGGAACTAGAAACATTGTCGTTTTTCGGAAGCTATCGTTTACCTTAGCCATAACGATTAAATACTTCGCTCCGTTAGCTCCTGTACAATACCACTTTTTACCGTTTAAAACATAATGATCCTCTTTCTTTTCGGCATTGGTCTGGAGTGATGTTGGGTCTGAACCAGCTCCAGGCGAAGGCTCAGTCATGGCAAAGCCTGTCCGAAGAGTCCCTGCTTTGAGAGGCTCCAAAATGGTTTCTTTCTGGAAAGGGGTTGCGGCAAGGGACAATAAATGCATATTACCTTCATCAGGTGCATCACAGTTGAAAATAAACGGGGCAATAGGCGATCTACCTAATTCGCTAAAGATGATACAAGTCCCAAGTAAATCCAACCCGAGTCCACCTTCTGCTTTTGAGAGATGGGGAGTCCAAAAGCCTGCCGCTTTGACTTTTTTTCGGGCGTCTTGGTTGATTGAATCGGGCATTCTACCAGATGAGTAATCATAGTGTTTTTCAAGTGAAATGATCTCGGAAGTAACAAATTCGCGAATCTGCTGACGCAAAAATTCGACTTCTGGTGCTATTTGAAAATCCATTTCTACATTTTGAAACTTTAGCTAAAACTTGGCTAGTGATTTCGAAAAATAGGTTTTTGTCTTTTCGAGTTTCGAATGACTTCAAAGTGTAGGTGAGGTCCCGTAGATTTACCTGTAGAACCGACAGCTCCAATGATTTCCCCTTTTTTTACTAGATCCCCGGCTTTGACTTGGAATTTACTTAGATGACCATATCTGGTTTCGTAGCCTAATCCATGCTTTAGAATGATCAAATTGCCATAGTTCCCCGAGTAACCTTGAAAATCCACAATGCCTTCTTGTGAAGCATAAACGGAAGTTCCAAGACTGGCGGCAATGTCAATGCCTCCATGAAACGTTTCTTTCTTGCTAAATGGATCAAGTCTTTTTCCAAAACCAGAACTCATAAAACCAGCTTTAAGTGGTCTTAAAAAACCAGTGCCGTCCACAAAGGATTTCTCTTTTCGACTCAACCTAATGCCTGGCAAAAACCATTTTCCTCTCGATGAATCAAATTGCAAAATTTCAGGTGGGATTCGAAATTCTTCCGAAATTTTTTTTCGACTATTTGATGAGGAATCTGCCCTATCAGAGTAGAATATGCCTCGCATGTTGGGTACTTCCAAAACTTGACCAACATAAATATCATGCGGTGAAGATAGTTCGTTAACGGAAGAAAGAGTATCTAAATCCATTCCGGTTCTAGACATAATTTCAAAGAACCCGTCGTCTTCTTTTACTTGGTATTTGTAATATTTTAGGGGTTTGATGGTGTTGGAGGCAAATGCTGACTTAGAAGCTTTTAAGTTCTCTTTTACTTCTTTTCTCAATTCCTGGAGCATCGGATTTGTGTATTCCAAATTTGTTAGGATCGAAGGAGAACCTAGTACAGTATAGCTTGCAAGAATCAGAAAAAGAATTGGATAAAGCATGAAATTTTATCTATGTTTCCCTTGCTAGGTAGTCCCAAAAAAGCGGTGACGATTATTAGAATGGATAGATGCTGGCAGTCAATGGCTAAAAAAGCATCGGATTTAGCCCGCCACGTTTTTATATCCCTTTTCACTTTATCTTTTTGCTACTTCCTATACTTTATCCTCTACCAAAGCTTTCATTACTCGGTAGTTCTACAAACTATGCTTCCCGAAGACTTTCTGGAAATGTTGCCAACAGAAAGAGAACTTGCCCAAAAAGAGATAGTTCAAACCTTTCAAAACCAAGTTCAGAACTCGCCTACGGAAGTTCTTAGAACTTTTTACCAAGAAATTGTGAGTCGTCCCTATTTGCTATTTTTTCAATCTATGGTTTGGGCAGTGGCATTTTTGATTCCTGGTTATTTTATCTTAAAAAAGCTCTTTCGAAGCCAAGTAACAGACTTCAGCGAAGAATTATCTTTTCCTGTAATTTTAAATGGTGCTTCTCATGGATTCGTTATTTTCTTCTCTGTGCTAGCATTTCAAATGATTCTCTTTCTTTTGAAAGTAAAAGTCAATCCAGGATTGTTTCCAGAATTATTGTTTGGTGCACTTTCTGGCAATGCTTATCTTTTGGCATGGTCAATTTACTGTGTGGCCATCTTAACAGGGCTTTTTGAAGAGACATTCTTTAGAGGATTCTTACTCAAACAATTTATCATTAAGGATTATGCCAAAGAAGGTTTGGTCTTCATTTCGGTTCTTTTTGGAATTTTGCATCTAGGCCCTGGTACAAGTATCGTTGTCCCAATGATTATTACAGGTGTGGGAATCTACTTTGGATATTTGTATATAAAAACCGGCAACATTTGGATTTCCATTTCTTGTCATATAACGTATAACTCCCTCGGGCTACTTCTTGCCTTTTTCAAAATCGGGGTTGACACATGATTCTTAGGTTCTATCGATTCATACTCATTAGTTTTACAATGCTAATGTGTAGCACTGCCTTGTTTGCTGGTGAAACTTTGGAAATACCTTCAAACCAAGATGATTTGAATTTAAAATTGATCGCCTTATTGGGAAAATTAGATTCCAAGTATTACTTGGACGATAAAACCAGGGGCTTTACTTATCGCTATCGAAACAAATGGAATGATCCTTTTGATTACAATATTTACATCTCTAAAGTAGGAAAGAACTCACCTGATTCGCTACTACGGATCGAAGCTCCTCGAGTCGGTCAGGAAAGATTTTTTCGTCAAATCTTCGAACAAGAAATCCTTTTGCGACCAGCTCGTGAAAATGCGGTGGCACTTGAAAAGAAATCCCTCCTGCTTTCTCAGGGACTGAACTTAATTTCACCAATGGCGAGCGTGGGATACAACTCTTGGAATTCTCCCATCTATACCAATCGAGACACTTTGATCAGTATGGCGGTTTATTTTGTAATGGATTTGTTCATAGCTGGCGGTGCTTATTATTATGCAGAACAAAAATTGCCCAAAAAGAACATTTGGGATAACATTGCAAATACGAGTCCACCAAACAATGTTTTAGAAAGTGCAGACGCGATTACGTTTATGACGGCTCTTGCTATTTCAAGAGGAATCAGAGCTTTTGATGCTTGGGAAGACACAGCAATTCACAACCGAGCCGCAAACTTCTCTTGGAAATTTCAGTTTTAAGACTCTAATTTCAGTTTTTTTCTTATTTTAAGTCTTGAACAAGTCTTTCACAGCATCTCGCGCGCTTGATTTTTCAAAGTCTTCTCGCTCAATCAATTGTGCGGTTATCCCTTCTTTCTGCATTCGGTTCAAGATCTTAGAAACGTCTACATTCTTTGCATGCGTTGCTAAATACAAAAATGTGGTTTTGCATTCGGGACAAGATTTATCTGCAAGATAATTTAACCCCAGTTTTTTGCAATTGCCACAAGTTCCGTAAAAATCATCAATATAAAGAATATGCTTTTTAACTTCTTCGGCATTTAATTGTTTCCAGACGCGG
This sequence comes from Leptospiraceae bacterium, assembly GCA_027485405.1. Classification (GTDB taxonomy): domain Bacteria; phylum Spirochaetota; class Leptospiria; order Leptospirales; family Leptospiraceae; genus Leptospira_A. The sequence continues at coordinate 10,756 of JAIXRB010000221.1, forward strand.
ACGTATCGACTAGGCTTTTCATTAGATTCAGAAGGTGTTGTCATACTAGGAGGCTATTTTGAAAACGAAGACTGTCAATCTGATTGCAATCGGAATCTGCTTTTCGGGGTTCTTTGCTGTTGCCTTGGGCGCTTTTGGAGCCCATGCTTTAAAAGGAAAAATCACGCCCGAGCTTCTCCCTGTTTTCGAAACGGGAAATAAATACCATTTCTATCATACCTTATCAGCACTTTTTGCTTTTCTGTTTCTATTTCAACCGGAAGCAAACTTGGGAAAAAATGAACTGGCAAAGATAACTAAGTCCATTTTTCTTTTTCTGTTTGGAAATCTAATCTTTGCTGGAAGTCTTTACATTCTTGCCATTACAGGCATTCGCTGGTTAGGAGCAATCACTCCGATAGGTGGGGTTTCCTATCTGATAGGTTGGATTTTTTTAGGTTGGGGTCTTTATTCTTTACGAGTCCCGTAATAGAATTGACCTTTTTTCACTATCAAATTTCGAGAAATCAACCCATCAGCAATGATCAAAAGACCCTTAGCGGCGGATTCCTTAGCTTCCAATGGAGATGCCTCCAGGCTAGCCATTAGTTCGTGCACGAATTTTCGTCTTTTGACATCCAAAACACCTAACATAGAACCTGCAATTTTTTCATTCATAACTAAAAAAGCAAGAGCCAATGTCTGCGGCGGACACTCGTTGCAAAGATAAAAAAGGGCTAGATTATCAAAATAAGAAATGTCTTCTATCTTGTGTAAAACGGAATCTGAATCAGACATTTTGAAACCTCATAGTGATTTTAGTTCTTGTTGTTTGTTCTTAAGATACGCAATTAAATGCGAATGGTTTGGCTTTTCGCCCGTGACCGATTGGATTAAATCTTCCACTTCCTTTTCTCTTCCTTTGTGATGCAGGTTTTTCTTTAGCCACGATAGCAAAGTAGTATGATCACCTGTCTTAGCTAAATTACTTGTATAGGTTGGATTCTCTTTTAAGAATGCAGAGAAAAACTGAGAAGAATATATGTTTCCCAAAGTATAGGTCGGAAAGTAACCAAAGGCGCCCATACTCCAATGAATGTCTTGCAATACACCTTCAGAATCGTTCCTTACTTCCATCCCCAGATATTCTTTCATTTTTTCCTTCCAAAGTCCAGGTAAATCTTTCACTTGGATTTCGCCATTGACCAAGGGCCTTTCTAACTCAAACCGAAGAATAATATGTAGGTTGTACGTTAGTTGATCCGCTTCTACTCGAATCTTGGATTTTTGAGTTGAATTGACATATTGAATGAATTTTCCAAAAGGAAGCTCGGATTCTTTTAAATCAAAATCTTCCAGTAAAAAAGGATAGGCATATTCCCAAAAAGAAACACTTCTTCCCACTTGGTTTTCCCAAAGTCGACTTTGGGATTCGTGGATGCCCAAACTCAAGAATTCCGATACGGGCGAAGGCGAATCTTCTCTTTCTGAAAGCCCTAATTCATATAATGAGTGTCCTGTTTCGTGCAGAACTCCAAAAATAGATGAAAGAGGATCCGTCTCAGAATATCTAGTTGTTATACGTTTGTCTTTTTTTCCTAAACTGGTTGAGAAAGGATGGTTGCTTTTGTCCAGACGACTGACATCTGAGTGTAAACCTAACCAAAGTGGAATTCTTCTACAGAACTTCTCTTGGGCTAAAATGGAAACAGGTCCTTTGAAGGGAGAATCGAATTGCCGAGCAGATTCGATCATTGGCACAATTTCTATTTTCAAAGCTTGAAACAAATCAGAAATTGTTCGCCCTTTGGCTCCTTTTTCATAAAGATCTAATAGAGCGTTGTAAGGTTCTTCTTTGAAGCCTAGGTAATCTGCTTCTCGTTTAGCGAAATTAACCAACGTTTCCAAGTAAGGCTGAAAGGAAGGAAAATCATTTGCTTTTTTTGCTTTTGCCCAAATCGCCTGAGAGGCATTGGTTAGCTCAGTTTTCTCTGATACGAACTCAGAAGGAATCTTTTTAGCCTTTTCTCTAGTTTCATCTAACAGAAAAAACTCACGATCCCATTGACCTTTTTTTGAACCATTTAGAAGGCTTGCCTCTTCTTTCGCTCTCTCGATGAGAGTTTCAAATTCCTCACCCGTTTTCCAGTTGTGGAGGAGAGTCGTAAGAAGTGCCAATTGTTGCCCTCGCTCCTCTTGACCCCCAGGAGGCAGTTGGGTCTCAGAATCCCAGTGCAAAACCGAAATTACGTTCTCCAGATGGGTCATTTTCTGGTAAAAAGCCCGGTAGTTTCCCAAAGCAGGGGAAAGTGGTTCCATAGAAGCAAACTATGCCAAAGGTCGCCTCTGAAAATCAAAAATCATTGACCCCTTGGCCTTTGGGAAAAAACTAGCCTTACTCTTTCGCGGGTGTGGTGTAACGGTAGCACAGCAGCCTTCCAAGCTTCTGGCGAGGGTTCGAGCCCCTTCGCCCGCAAATTGAGATTGGGAGAGCGCTCGTCCTGTGATCGACTTCCTGTCTCAATCAGGACCGCTCCGCCATCCTGGCTCCGCTTCCGCGCATTCTCAATCTCAATACCCCGGCCTGTTTCTTTAAAAGTTTTGGACTCGCTGTCCGCCAAAAATCTCTTTTCTTTTACCCGAAATCCATTTCAATAAGAAACAAGGGATTGGTAGAACTATATTGAACCGGATTTTGTATCACCTGCCATCCTTTGTTTTGTGGTTGGCTGTATTTTATTTTTTATCAGAAAGGTCTATCTTTCGTTATCAGCATATGGGTGCGGGACTGGATCTCGGTCTATTTGAAAATCTATTCTATAACTTGGTCCACATTGCAAAGGCTGTTACATCTCTTGGAATAGATGGGTCAGAACACCATTACTTTGCAGACCATATCAATTGGTATATTTACCCCTTATCCATATTATATGGCATCTTCCCTAAGGTGGAGACTTTGCTTATTTTTCAAGCTTTTGTCTTGAGCATTCCGATTATAATTTTACCAGTTTATAAATTTGATTTGTATTTCCAATGGCTTTATCCCATTTTGTATTCCTTTTTTCTACCAGTCTATTGGATTCAAATCTTTGATTTTCATCCTGAAGTAATTTGGATTCCTTTGTTCTTTTTATTCTATTTTTTCTGGAAGCGGAATTCACAATATTGGATTTTATTTTTTGTATTCTCTCTTCTTGCTAAAGAAGAATGTGCTTTGGTTTTTATAGCCTTTTCTTTTATCAATTGGAAATCGAAAAGGAAAGAAAGCTTATGGATCGGAGTTCTTTCTTCTGTTTACTTTGTCTTCTGCATTCTATTGCTTAGTTTTTTGAAAGATCCGACAATGAGTTTTCAATTGCCTACCCATTTGGATCGTTACAGTCATCCTATCTCCGCCTTGCAAAATTTGCATTTATTTCCTTATCTTTTTCTGTTTCTAAACATACCCTTTCTTTTCTTACAATTTAGGA